>JAUTXM010000060.1 GCA_030838025.1 Acidimicrobiaceae bacterium | reverse complement strand
GCTCACGGCCGAGCAGAATGCCGCGCTCGCAACGACACCGGTCGAGGAGTTGCTCGCGCTGCCGATGCTCGGGCCCGGCCAGGTCAAGGACTCTCTTCACGCCTACCAGATTTCAAAGCGCGGGAATTCATTGCGCGTGATGGCCGAGGCCGTGCGTTGGGGAAAGCGCGGCGCCCGGATCAACACCATCAGCCCCGGGATCATCATCACGCCCCTCGCCAACGACGAGCTCATCGGCCCTCGCGGTCAGGGCTACCGGCGCATGCTCGAACAGAGCCCTGCGCGGCGCGCCGGCACCCCCGACGAGGTCGCGACCCTCGCCGGGCTGCTCCTCGGCGACGACGGTGCGTTCATCACGGGCAGCGACTTCTTGATGGATGGCGGCGTTACCGCTTCGTATTTCTACGGCGCGCTGGCCCCCCAGTGACCGACCCTCGACTCAGCCCGAACAAGGAGCGGCAACCATGAAGCACATCCACCTGGGGACACTCGATGTCGCCCGCATCGGTCTCGGCACCATGGGCATGTCCACCGCTTACACGGGCGCGGGCACAGACGACGTCGAGTCGATCCGCACCATCCACCGCGCCCTCGACCTCGGCGTCACCCTCATCGACACTGCCGAGAGCTCGGTCGGGTTGGCCTTGTCGACAACGCTGCCCATGTTCTCGGGGATCACCGTGGTGAACACGCCGCCGAAGAACCGCCACGCCGCCTCGAAACCGGCGATCACCTCCGCGGTGGTCTGACGGAACGTCAACCACACGAAGCAGTGGCGCGAGAAACAGGCGGTGAAGATCAACGCCTGGCACACCCGGTTGCGGTCCGTCTCGGCGTCGGGGATCAAGCCCAACCGTCCGAAATCGGCAGCTCGTCGCCCGGCTCGCCGTCGTTGACCCGCACCGTGGCCTTGGCGCCCCGGCCGTGATCGCACGCCTCGAGGGCATACCGCTGCAGCGTGCGTTTCGGGACCAGGCGACCGCGCCCAACGGCGCGATCGGAATAACGTCGCCCCGCCGCCCACGTAATGTCACGGCGATGGGCGGCATAGACTTGTGGAGATGCCCGGCGGTTACGTCGAGCGACCGCGGGCGTGCCGACATGGGCATGGCGCCTTGGGCGACGATTGGGATGAAGTTGACGGCGGCGCCGACGGCGAGGCGCGCGCACGTCGCCCGCTCCCATCTACGAATGCGCCGGAAGGGCTCGGTCCTCAGTGTCACGACCGGGTGTTGCATATTCGACGGGCCAGCCGGTCCATTGGCACTCCTGATCGCCTGCCTTTTCTTCTTGCTCCGCGCCGTGACGCTGTCGGGGCCGTCGCCGTTGAACTCGATCTCGTGGCGGCGGCGGGTATACATTCTTCGTCCGTCGATCTAAACCCGGTCGGAGGTCGCATGGCTAAGTCTCGCGTTGTGTTCTCGGCTTCCCTTGTTGCCGCCCTAGCCCTTGTCGCGGCTGTGATCGGCGTGGTGGCGGGCCGGGCTACTGGCTCTTCGGGCGGGTCGGGAGGCGGCGGGGGGTCGGGGGGCGCGGCCGCCGGCAAGAAAGTCGACGTCGTCATCAAGGCTAGCGACTCGTCCTTCTGGCAGGTGATGCTGGCTGGATCCAAACAGGCGGGGGGGGACTTCGGGATCTCTGTCAGTACCTTCGGGCCGACGTCAGAAACGAACATCGACGAGCAGGTTCAGCTGGTCGAGAACTCGATTTCCCGGGGTGCGAATGCCATAGTGATCGCGCCCAATAGTTCGAGCGCGCTCAACTCGGCGATCGACCGGGCCAGATCCGCAGGTTTGAAGGTCATCACCGTCGACACCGCGGTGACGACCACATCGGACGGGTTCATCGGGACCGACAATGTGAAGGCCGGCCAGCAGGCCGGCCGGCGGATGTGTGACCTGCTAAAGGCCCTGAACAAGTCGACGGGGAAGGTGATGATCGAGTCTTCCGTCGCCGGGATCCAATCATTGGTGGATCGCGACGCCGGGTTCCGCCAAGGCTTGGCGGCTGGATGTCCGAACGCGGATGCGTCGTTGCAGCGGTTCAACAACAACGATATCGGCACCGCCGCGGCGCAGGTCAACGATGCAGTGACGGCGAACTCCGGCTTGTTAGGCGTGTTCGCCGACAACAACACGTCCGGTGTGGGTGCCGCCCGGGCCATTAAGGACAACAACGCGGCCGGCCGTCTCCCGGTTGTGGCGTTTGACTCCGACCCCCAAGAGAACGCCGCCCTGGCCGACGGTTCCATTAAGGCGCTGGTCGTACAGAACCCCTACGTCTTCGGCTACCAGGGCGTGGTTGAGGCGGGCATGGCCACCGTCGGCCGGCTCCCTCCCCGCGTGCTCGATCCCGGGGCGGTGGTCGCTGACAAGGACAATATGGCCAGGCCCGAGATCAAGCAGCTCCTCGAGCCTCCGACCCAGAAGGCGGGCGCGTGAGCGCGGCCCCGGCTCTGGCGGCGCCCGCCGAAGCCGCGGCTGTGCTCGAGCTCGACGGGGCGTCCAAGGCATTCGGCCCGGTGCAGGCCCTCAGCAACGTCACCCTCCGGCTACGGCGGGGCCAGGTCCATTGCTTGGCCGGGGAAAACGGCGCCGGCAAGTCCACCCTCATCAAGGTCCTCACCGGGGCTCATCGCGCTGACAGCGGCTCATTCCGCATCGAGGGCGAACCGGTGACGAACCCCACGCCCGCCGCTCTCCGGTCCTTGGGCGTTCAGGCCGTCTACCAGGAGCTGAGCCTGTTGCCGCACCTGTCTGTGGCCGAGAACCTGTTCATGGGGCGGTTACCGGCCCATAAGGGCCTGCTCGACCGGGGCGACTTGCGTCGACGGGCCCGCAAGGCACTCGACGACGTCGGTTTGAACAATGTGTCCCCCGACGCCATCGTCGAGCGGCTGCCCGCGGCCACCCGGCAGCTGGTCGAGATCGCCAAGGTTCTCACGGCCGACACAGTGAAGGTGATCGTGTTCGACGAGCCCACCACGGCCCTCACCGAGGCCGAATCCAAAGGGCTGCTCGAGCACATCAAGCGGCTCCGCGACAGCGGCGTTGCCATCCTCTATGTCACCCACCGACTCGAGGAGATGTTCGAGATTGGCGATTGGGTGACGGTACTGCGAGACGGTGGCCTGTCGGAAAGCGGTCCTATGTCCGAGTACGACGAGGACAAACTGATCACTGCCATGGTCGGCCGGGAGATCACATCGCTCTATCCCGACACACACAAAGTCCCGGGCACGCCGCTGCTGCGCGTCCGCGGCCTTCAGCGTGAGTCAGGAGGACCGACTATCGACTTCGACCTGAGATCGGGCGAGATCCTCGGGATCGGCGGCCTGCTCGGCTCCGGTCGCAGCGAGTTGCTCCTTTCCCTGTTCGGCGCCACACCGATCGTGGCCGGCGAGATCCAGGTCGACGGGAAGTCGGTGAAGCCCACAGGGCCTCGCACCATGATGAACGCCGGGATCGGGCTGCTCACCGAGGACCGCAAGGTGCTCGGGCTGCTGCCCGAGCTATCGATCAGGGAGAACGTCACCATCGCCAGCCTGCGGCGTGGCTCCCGCCATGGACTCCTGCCGCCCCAGGAGATGTCCGACGAGGCCGACAAGCTGCTCGACAGCCTGAGGTTGAGGGCCGGGTCATACAACCAGCCGGTCTCGACCCTTTCCGGTGGCAACCAGCAGAAAGTCCTGCTGGCGCGCTGGCTGCTGACCAAACCAAAGATCCTGGTGTTCGACGAGCCCACCAAAGGCATCGATGTGGGGGCGAAAGGTGAGCTGTACACCGTGATCGGCAACCTCGCCGATTCCGGGTTGGGGATCATCGTGGTGTCGTCCTACCTGCCCGAACTACTCGGCTTGGCCGACCGCGTCTTGGTGCTCAAAGACGGTGCCGTGGCCGGCGAGCTGGGACGGGCGGCGTCGGAGGAAGACGTACTGCGCCTGGCCAGCGGCGGCGGGCAACGGCCCCAAAGCTCGGCGAACGGATCGAACGGAAAGGTGGACGCAGGTGCCTAAGTTGCTCTGGCGGGAACCGATCGCGACCACCACCATCCGCAGCGGCCCCCCCGCCGAGTTCGCCCCGGCTCCGCCGCCTGGCGGGGCGACGACCGCCCACCGGGTCCTCACCGTAGGCGACATCGCCGGCCGGGAGAGCGGCGGGCTGGTCGTGCTGCTCGTCGCCATCGGGGCGCTCACTTTGGCCAGCAACCAATTCCTCACCGGGAGCAACCTGGCCAACCTCGCCCGACAGGTTGCCATTTTCGCCATCATCGCTCTCGGTCAACTGCTCGTCATCCTCACTGCTGGCATCGATCTGTCCGTTGGCTCAGTGCTCGCCCTGTCAGGCGCGGTCACGGCCCAGCTACTCGTCGCCGGCTGGCCCATACCGCTGGCAATCTTGTGCGGGATCGCCTTGGGCACGGCCCTCGGCATCATAAACGGCCTCCTGGTCACCCGGGCCAAACTTCCACCGTTCATTGCCACTTTGGGCATGCTCGGCATCGCCCGCGGCGTGGTGCTGGTCATCACCAAGGCCAAGACAGTGCAGCCCTTACCCCAGAGCTTCCAGACCATCGCCAATGGGACGGTGCTGGGCATACCCAACCTGCTCATATTCGCGGTCGTTATCGCCTTCGCCATCCATTTGGTCCTCACTCGAACGGTGTTTGGCCGTTACATATACGCGGTGGGATCCAACCCCGAATCCGCCCGGCTGGCGGGCGTCCCGGTGCGGGTTGTGACCATCAGTGTGTACGCCATCGCGGGCCTGCTGGCCGGCGCCGGCGGCGTCCTTCTCACCTCCCGCCTGGGAGCCGGCATCCCCACCGCCGGCACCGGCTTCGAGCTCAACGCCATCGCCGCCTGCGTCATCGGCGGCGCCAGCCTGTTCGGGGCCAAGGGCAGCGCATTGGGGGCGGCCACCGGCGCCCTGATCATGGGCGTCCTTAACAATGGGGGCAACCTGCTGGCGATCAACGCTTTCTACCTCCAGATCGCGATCGGCGTCCTCATCCTCGTGGCGGTCGGATTCGACCAGCTGAACACCAGAGCGTCAGCCGGGCGCGGCTGAGCGTGTTCGGCGGGATCGAGCTGGGCGGTACTAAAAGCATCACCGTCGTCGGTCATGGTCCGGGGCGGATCGTCGCCCTCGAACGCGCCCAGACGACCACGCCCGACGAGACCCTGTCCTGGGCCATTTCCCGACTCCATGCGTACCAGCTCGAACATGGGACGATCGAGGGCATAGGAGTGGCCTCGTTCGGGCCCATCGACCTCCGGCCCGACGCCGCCACTTACGGTCGGCTGCTCAATACACCGAAACGCAAATGGGCCGGTGCCGACGTCGTCGGTGCGGTGAAGGACGCGTTTCCTGGAGTCGCGGTGGGCGTGGGCTCTGACGTCGACGGGGCAGCCCTGTCAGAGGGCGCGGCCGGCGCAGCCACTGACGTCCGCGACTTCGTATACGTCACCGTCGGCACCGGCGTCGGAATGGGGATCGTGCTCGACGGCACGCTCGTGCGCGGCATGCTCCACCCGGAGATCGGGCATGTCGCCGTCCCCCGACAGCCCGGCGACACCTACCAAGGATCGTGCTTCGCCCACGGCGACTGTCTCGAAGGAATGGCCAGCGGCACGGCTATGACGGCCCGCTGGGGGCAACGGCCCGAGCAACTCGAAGGCGAACGCTTACAGACTGCCCTAACCATGGAGGCCCAGTACCTGGCCACCGGCCTGCGAACCGCAATCTATGCTTTCGCCCCCGAAAGAATCGTTATCGGCGGAGGCGTGGGCCTCATGGCCGGACTATTACCGCGGCTGAGGCAGAGCCTCACCTCCGCCCTTCATGGTTATCCTGGCCTACCCGAGTACGAGAGCTCCGACTTCGTGGTCACCGCCCGTCTGGGCGACATGGCCGGCCCCGGCGGGGCGCTGGAATTCGCGGCCAGAGCGGCGAAGGTACCGTGAAGGGCCGGGTGGGTCATCAAGGCGGGGCGTCCAACGTGCATCGGAAACCTGAGGAATGACACAACGCCGCTTCCGGTCGGCGTTTAAGCGCGAAAATCAGCGGATTCGGTCGTGCGGAGCCGGATTTTAGACGCGGCGCAAGATGGTGTGCCGTTATCTGGGTGGAAACCGATATCAAGCCGGCATTTGAGTGCCCCGCCGCGGTTGAGCCCAGGTATTGGGAAGGGTCGGTATGTCCTAACGGTCGGCGGCGTGGGGGGCGCCCAGCGTTATCTGGGTGCTCGACGAACGTGTCGTCGGCGACAAACGCCAGGGTGGGTCCGCTAGCAGCTGAAGAAAGACGATCTTGACACGTGGTCCGTTCCTCGTTGAGTGGCTCAAGCGAACATTAGACGAAGAGCTGAACCTCGAGCCGATCGCGGTCAATTTCGACTCCTTTCGACTCCTCGGGGTATTCCTCGAAGCGGACCTCCCGAACGTGTCCCTTTGCGGAAGCGTAGAGCTCAAGATCTCTTCCGAGGCCCTTGACAGTAGTTACACGGCAGACCGCGAAAGGACTATGAGTTCGACAAATGGGAGTTTGTGAACCTTGAGAAAGATTGCGTCATCCAAGGGATATTCGATCGTCCGAGACATGCCTATCACCCGACGAGCGGATATCGGCTCATACAAACATTTCTGAGCCACTTTGGAGACCCGACTGATGAGCAACTGGAGCTATATATGGATGGTGCCGTAATCGTATTTGCGGATATTAGGGCCGATAACCTGATACGGCATTCTGATCTTTCACCGCACTTCGAGGATGGCAAGGTTGGCGCGTTCGAGGTAATAGGAACCCACTCGATAACCGGCGAAGTGCTGTGCGCTCGGCGTCCGATAATACCGTCGTCGCACCCTTGGACATGGTCTGGGCGCGACCTGGCGGCTGTCGCCGCAGCAGAGAACCTTGCTGCAAACGGGCTCGCATTGGTCAA
>JAUTXM010000054.1 GCA_030838025.1 Acidimicrobiaceae bacterium | reverse complement strand
GCGAACGGCGTGCGGTCAGCGAACGGCGTGCGGTCAGCGGTCGCCGAGCGCCCGGGTGAGGCGCCGGGACGCATTGCCGAGGGCCCGCTCTACCTCGAACAGGTCGGCCCGTAGGGCGTCGCGTTCCGCGCCGGTCAGACCCTCGCCGATGGCAGCGACCCGCTGGGCCAGTTCCTCGATGGCGGTGGCAACCGAGCTGAGTTCGGCGCGCGCGCTCACGAGCGCATGTTTACCCGGGCACCGAACCGGATGCACGCCCGCGGCTCCCGCCCGTTTTCCCTCGACAAATCCACATTCGGTGTGGGGTGTGTCGGGTAAAAACCGGGCCGGGGCGGCCCGCCCTCCGTCCGCCTCGATATCGCCTCGGGGAGCCCGGAAGGGACAAGTACCATCACCAGCGCCATGCCCGCCCTTCTCCAACGCCTCGACCTCCGCGCCATCACCGGCGATCCCGGGCCCCATCTGCCCCGCCCGGAGGTGGCGGGGGAGGGCCCGGTGGCGGCGGTCAGGGACATCCTGAGCCAGGTGAAGGCAGGCGGCGACGCCGCCTTGACCGAGCTCACCGAGCGCTTCGATGGCGTCCGCATCGAGGCCGACCGGCTCCGGGTCCCGGACGCCGCCCTCCACGCCGCCCTCGACGCCATCGCGGCCCCCCTTCGAACGGCCTTCGAAGCGGCCCGCGACGCCATTGCCGCCTACCACCGCACGCAGCTCCATCCCGACGGTCGCCACGACCGCAACGGCGTGGAGATACGCGACCTTCGTCGCGCAGTAGCCCGGGCGGGCGTGTACGTTCCCGGCGGCCGGGCGCCGCTCGCCAGCACCGTCCTCATGACGGCGGTGCCGGCCAAGGTCGCGGGCGTAGCCCAGGTGGTGCTATGTTCGCCGCCCCAGCGCGACGGCGAGGTGGCCCAGGCGATCCTGGCGGCGGCCGCCATCGCCGGGGTGGACGAGGTGTACCGCGTCGGAGGCGCCCAAGCGGTGGCCGCCATGGCCTACGGGACCGAGACTGTAAAACCGGTCGACGTGATCGTGGGCCCGGGCAACGCCTACGTCTCCATCGCCAAACGCGAGGTGGCGACCGAGGGCCGGGTGGCCGTGACCTCGGCATTCGCGGGCCCGTCCGAGGTGGTGGTGATCGCCGACGACACCACACCGGTCGACGCCGCCGCCATCGATGTCATCGTCCAGGCCGAGCACGGGCCCGACGGCCTGGCTTGGCTGGTTACCTGGTCCGAGGAGGCCGCCGACCGCATCAGCGACGCGGTCGACACCCTGACCGAGAAGGCGCCCCGCCGTCAGGAGATCGAGTCGACGTTGGCCAAGAACGGCTACTGCGTCTTGGTCCGCGACGCCGCCCAAGCCGTGGAGGTGGCCAACGCCGTGGCCCCCGAACACCTGGAGCTCATGTCCGTCGACCCCGAGTCGCTGGTGGCTCACGTCAAGAACGCGGGCGCCGTGTTTCTCGGCCCCTTCGCCCCGGCCAGCGTCGGCGACTACCTGGCGGGGCCGAGCCACGTGCTGCCCACCGATCGCACGGCGCGCTTTGCCAGCGGCCTGCGGGCGGACGACTTCTGCAAGCACATCCACGTGGTGTCGCTCGACCAGCAGGCCCTGGCGCGGGTGGCCCCCCACGTGGCGGCGATCGCCGAAGCCGAGGGCCTGGCGGCCCACGCCGAGTCGGTGCGCATCCGCGAAACGGGTGAGTTCCGTTGACCAGCCCGACCGGCGACGACGCTGCGACCGCGACCGCACCGGCGGCCAGATCCCGTCCAGCCGGCCTGCCCGCACCGCGGCCGGACTTTTCCCTGCGTGAGGGCTACCACTCACCCCAGGTGGCAGTGGAGGTGCGGCTGAACACCAACGAGTCGCCGTTCCCGCCGCCCGAAGGGTGGGTCGAGGCGTTGGTCGAGGAGCTGCACGGCATCGAGTTCCACCGCTACCCGGACCGGGCGGCGTGGGGGCTGCGCAAGGCCCTGGCCGACCTGCACGGTGTCGTCCCCGAGGCCGTGTTCTGCGCCAACGGGTCCAACGAGGTGCTGCAGACGCTGTGCCTGGCCTACGGCGGTGCCGGCCGCGTCGCCCTGACGTTCGAGCCGACCTACGCCCTGCACAGCCACATCGCGCACCTGACCGGCACGGCCGTGGTGGAGGAGCAGCGGCGGGACGACTTCACGCTCGACCCGGCCGTCGTGGCGGCGGCGCTGGCCCGCAACCAGCCTGCGATCACCTTCCTCTTCTCGCCCAACAACCCGACCGGGCGGGCCGACGACCGCTCGCTCGTCGAGCAGGTGCTGGCCGAGGCGCCCGGCGTGGTGGTCGTGGACGAGGCGTACGGGCAGTTTGCCGACTGGTCGGCCATCGACCTGGTGAGCGACGACCGGGGCCTCGTCGTGACCCGGACCTACTCCAAGACGTGGGCCATGGCGGCGGTCCGGCTGGGCTACCTGATCGGGCCGCCGGGCGTGGTCGAGGTCCTCGAACGGGTGGCCCTGCCGTACCACCTCGACGCCGTCAAGCAGGCCGCGGGCCGCCTGGCGGTGCGCTTCACCGACGAGATGGAGCGCCGGGTGGCGATCATCGTCGCCGAACGCGGCCGCCTGCTCGACGGGCTGCAGCGCCTGGGCATGACGACGTGGCCGTCGCAGGCCAACTTCGTGCTGTGGCGCCCTTCGGAGAAGCCGGCCGCCGTGGTGTGGCGAGGCCTGCTCGACCACTCGGTCCTGGTCCGCGACTGCAGCAGCTGGCCACGCCTGGACGGGTGCCTGCGGGTGACGGTCGGCACACCGTCCGAGAACGACCGCTTCCTCTTGGCCCTGGCCCAGGTCGTGGCATGAGGACGGCCTCACGTTCCCGCGCCACCAAGGAGACGACGATCGGGATCGACCTGCTGATCGAAGGGGTGGGGAAAACGGAGGTCGATACCGGCTTGCCGTTTTTCGACCACATGGTGTCGCAGCTGGGCAAGCATGCCGGGTTCGACCTCACCGTCAACGCCACGGGCGATCTTTCCGTCGATGCCCACCACACCGTCGAGGATGTCGGGATCTGCCTGGGGGAGACGCTCCGTGATGCCCTCGGGGACAAGTCCGGGGTGCGGCGCTTCGCCTCCATTGCCGTCCCCCTGGACGAGGCCCTGATCGAGGTGGCGCTCGACCTGTCGGGCCGACCGTTCCTGGTCTACGAGGTCGACCCGGGAGCGGGGGGTGAGGCGTACCCGCTGGGGGACCCGCCGTTTGACCCGCAACTGGCGGAGGAATTCTGGCGGGCGTTCGTGACCAGCGCCGCGCTGACGCTGCACCTGCGCATGCGCAGCGGCCGCAACACCCACCACATCCTGGAAGCCTCCTTCAAGGGGGTGGCCCGGGCGCTGCGGGATGCGGTCCGCATCGATGGTGTCGGCGTCCCCTCTACCAAGGGGTCCCTGGCATGAGGGTGGCGGCGTGATCGCGGTCCTGGACTACGGGATCGGCAACCTTCGTTCGGCTGAGAAGGCGCTGCAGCACGTCGGTGGCGACGCCGTGTTGACCGCCGACGTCGAGTTGGCGTTGGGCGCCCAAGGGGTGGTGCTCCCCGGTGTCGGCGCCTTCGGGCGGTGCATGGAAGCGCTCGAGGCCAGCGGGCTGGACAAGGTCGTGCTCGGTGCCGTCGAAGCGGGCACCCCGCTGCTCGGCATCTGCGTGGGGATGCAGATGCTGTACGAGGGATCCGACGAGAACCCCGGCGTCGCCGGCCTCGGTGTCCTGCCGGGGATCCTGCGGCGCCTGCCCGAGGGGGTCAAGCGGCCACAGATGCAATGGAACCTTCTGGAGCCGGTGGTCGGCTCGCCAGGCGCGGCTTGGGGTGAGGCCGGGCTGCTGGACGGGCTCGGGCCCCGACCGTGGGTTTACTTCGTGCACTCCTACGCCGCGCCGATGTCCCATGACGTGGTCGCGACCTGCGACTACGGCGGACCGATCGTGGCCGCGGTCGTGCGGGGCGGCGTCTGGGCCACGCAATTCCACCCCGAGAAGTCGGGGCCCGTCGGGCTGCGGCTGCTGGCCAACTTCGCCCACCGCTGCGCCGCCGTCACCCCGTGATCCTGTACCCCGCGATCGACCTCCGCGAGGGTCGCTGTGTCCGCCTGGTGCAAGGTGACTTCGAACAGGAGACCAGCTACGACGACGACCCGATCAGTGTGGCCCGCATGTTCGCCGCCACCGGTGCGAAGTGGCTCCACGTTGTCGACCTCGACGCCGCGCGGCGCCAGGGTGACAATCGCGACGTGATCGAGGCGCTGGCGGCGGTTGTTCCGATCCCGATCCAGGTCGGGGGCGGGGTCCGTGACGCCACCTTGCTGGCGCGAGGGGTGGCGCGGGTCGTCGTGGGGTCACTGGCGGTGGAGGACCCCGGGGCGGTGCGGCGGCTCGCGGCGGCTTACCCGGGCCAGGTGGCGGTCGGCCTCGATCACCGCGACGGCGAGGTTCGTGTGCGGGGCTGGGCCGAAGGGTCGTCGATTGGCATCGCCGAGGCACTGGCGGCGGTTGACTGCGCGGAGCTGGCGGCGGTGATCGTCACCGAGATCGGCCGCGACGGGATGCTGTCGGGCCCCGACCTCGACG
>JAUTXM010000033.1 GCA_030838025.1 Acidimicrobiaceae bacterium | reverse complement strand
GCCGCTGGTGTCGGCTGAAGGTCCGGGGGGACATACGCGTGGCGAAGTTCGGAGAAAGCAGCGATCTGGTCAAGTGCTCCTTCTGCGGGAAGTCGCAGAAGCAGGTCAAGAAGCTCATCGCCGGACCTGGCGTCTACATCTGCGACGAGTGCATCGATCTGTGCAACGACATCATCGAAGAGGAACTGGCCGAGTCTTCGGAGGTTCATTTCGACGAGCTGCCCAAGCCGACTGAGATCTTCAACTTCCTCAACGACTATGTCATCGGTCAGGAGCGGGCCAAGAAGATCCTGTCCGTAGCGGTGTACAACCACTACAAGCGGGTCCAGGCGGGGGGCTACCACGATGCCGAGGTGGAGCTCCAGAAGTCCAACATCTTGCTGCTGGGTCCCACGGGCTGCGGCAAGACGTTGCTGGCCCAGACCCTGGCCCGGATGCTCAACGTACCCTTCGCCATTGCCGACGCCACCGCCCTCACCGAGGCCGGCTACGTCGGCGAGGATGTCGAGAACATCCTGCTCAAGCTCATCCAAAACGCCGACTACGACGTCAAGAAGGCTGAGACGGGGATCATCTACATCGACGAGATCGACAAGATCGCCCGCAAGAGCGAGAATCCGTCGATCACCCGGGACGTTTCCGGGGAGGGCGTGCAGCAGGCCCTGCTCAAGATCCTGGAGGGCACCACCGCCTCGGTGCCCCCGCAGGGGGGCCGCAAGCACCCCCACCAGGAGTTCATCCAGATCGATACCACCAACATCCTGTTCATTTGCGGGGGGGCATTCGCGGGGCTGAACCGGATCATCGAGAGCCGCATCGGCCACCAGGGCATCGGCTTCCGGGCGGAGATCCGCAGCGGGGCCGAGCGCTCCGAGGGCGAGCTTCTCACCAAGGTGCTTCCCGAAGACCTGCTCAAGTTCGGATTGATCCCGGAGTTCGTCGGGCGGCTGCCGGTCATTGGCGCCGTATCGAACCTGGACCGCGAAGCTCTGGTTCGCATCCTCATCCAGCCCAAGAACGCCCTGGTCCGTCAGTACCGCCGGGTGTTCGAACTCGACAACGTCGAGCTGGAGTTCGGCGATGACGCCCTGGAAGCGGTGGCCGAACAAGCGTTGCTGCGGGGTACCGGCGCCCGGGGCCTTCGTGCGATCCTCGAAGAGGTCCTGCTCGAGGTCATGTATGACCTTCCCAGCCGGTCCGACATCGGCCGGTGCGTGATCGACCGGTCGGTCGTGCTCGATCGGGTCAACCCGACCCTCGTTCCCCGGGCCACAACCGGGGAGAAGGAAACCCGGCCCCGCCGGGCCGCCTCCTAAGAACATTCCGGTACGGATCTAAGGCTCTGGCAGGGATCTGTCACCGCTACGGGGTGTCAAATCCCAGCCAGAGCCTCAAACCCGTACCAGACTCGGGCCGGACCGGGGCCTTACCGGGCCAGGTCGCACGGACCGGGTTCGTCCTGCGGCTCCTCCGGAGTGGTGTCCTCGGCAAACTCGCTCAGCTCGTCAGGTGACCCCCACTCGGGGCCGCTCTGGCGGACGTCTTGATCAGCCGGTGCTTCCGATCGTTCCTGGATGGCCTCGTGGGATGCGTTCGACATGTTCGTTGTCCCTCACCTCGTGAATCGGCTCACAAATTGGGCCGTACCTATCCGAACACGCCATATCTCAGAGTGGGATAGGGGCGAGATGTGAGCCCGATGAGACTTGGAGGCGACGAGTAGCCTGCCCAAAATGAGCAAGATGCTGAAGGGTGCGCTGGTGGGCGCCGCGATTGGTGCAGGGGCGGCGGCGGTGGAGGCCTACAGCAAGGATCGGCCGGTCAACGAACTGGCGCGCAACGCTGCGGTCTGGGGTGCGGGCGGGGCCGTCACGGGTGCGGTACTCGGAACGGCCCTCAGCCGGAGCGGCCCGGACCGAGGCGCGTGCGGCCGGGGCAAGGCGGCGGCCGCTCGGGCCAAGACGGCGGTCAGCGCCGTGACCGAGGCCGGCGCCACGGTGGGGAAGGCCGCAACCGAGGCGGGAGCAAGGGCCGGGAAGGCAGCCACCGGGGCCGGCGCCAAAGCAGGGAGGGTCGGCGCCAAGGCAGCCACCAGGGCCGGCGCCAGGGCAGGAAGGGCAGCCACCAAGGCCGGCGGGAAGGCCGCGAGCAAAGCTGGGGCGAAGGCGCGCCAGTTCGCGGCGACGGAGATCGAGGCGGCGGAGCAGGCGGTCGAGGCGGCGACGGCTCGTGTTCGCCGGCTGTCACGGAAGGAACGCAAGGCGGCCCGCAAGGCGGTCGACGCAGCAAAGGCCAGGGTTCGCAAGGCCTCTCGCAAGCAGCGCAAGGCGGCGGAACGGGCCATGGTCAAGGCCCGTCGCCGAGCCGAGGCGGCGGCGGCGCGCGCCCGGCGCCAGGCGCTGCGCACCGCGGCGGCCGCCCGCGGCGCGGTGGAGGACGCGGCGGAAGACGTTTCCGCCCGCTTCGACCGCCACGCCGCCTGAAGGCAGAAGGCAGAAGGCGGCGGGGCGTAGATGGAACTCGGCGACGCCCTGGCCTGGCTGGATTCCCACCAGAACCTGGAGCGGATGCTGGCCGACACCAGCCGCCCTCCGCCCGATCTGGCCCGAATGCGCCGCCTCATGTCGATCCTCGGCGACCCCCAGGACAGCTTCCCGGTGATCCACCTGACCGGTACCAACGGCAAGACCTCCACGGCCCGGGCGGTCACGACCCTGCTGTTGGCCAAGGGCCTCTCGGTCGGCACCTTCACCAGCCCCCACCTCGAAGCAGTCAACGAGCGGCTGATGGCCAACGGCGAGCCGGTCCCAGATCACGAACTGGCGGAATTGCTCTCCGACCTGGCGCTCCTGGAGCAAATGCTGCCTGCAGGCAGCGCCCACCGGCCGACGTGGTTCGAGCTGCTGGCCGCGGCGGCGTTCCGCTGGTTCGCCGAGCGGCCGGTCGACGCGGGCGTGATCGAGGTGGGTCTGGGCGGGCGTTGGGACGCGACCAACGTCGTCCAGGCCCAAGTGGCGGTGGTCACCAACGTGGGGTTGGACCACGTCGAGTTCCTCGGGCCCACCGTGGCCGACGTGGCCCGGGAGAAGGCGGGCATCATCAAGCCCGGCAGCACCCTCGTGCTGTCAGAAACCGATCCCGAGCTGGTGGCCATCTTCGAGGCCGAGGCCGAAGCCGTGGGGGCCGAGCGGATCCTCCTTCGCGACCGCGATTTCGAGTTGATGAGCAATGACCTGGCCGTCGGTGGGCGACTCATCAGCCTGCGTACCCCGGCGGCCGAGTACTACGACGTGTACCTGGCGCTGCATGGCCGCCACCAAGCGTACAACTTCCTGGACGCGGTGGTGGCGGCAGAGGAGTTCTTCGGCGCCCCGATCGAGGTTGATCTCCTGGCCGAGGCGGCGGCCAAGGTCCGCTCGCCGGGACGGCTCGAGGTCGTCGGGAGGCGGCCGTTGATCGTGCTCGACGGAGCCAAGAACATCCCCGGGGCGCAGGCCATGGCCGCCGCCGTCGACGAGGAGTTCGGCCACGTCCGATCCCGCATCATGGTGGTCGGGATGCTTCGGGGGAAGGATCCCGACGAGATGCTCCAGGCGCTGGCGGCGCCCAAGGCCCGCCACGTGATCGCCTGCCCCCCTCCGAGTCCCCGGGCCCAGCCCGCCGACGTGGTCGCCAAGGCGGCCATGCTCCTCGGCACCGACGCCGAGCCCGCCAACTCCGTAGCCGATGCCCTTGACCGGGCCAGGGAACTGGCGACCGAGGACGACCTCATTCTGGTCACAGGCTCGCTCTACGTTGTGGGGGCGGCGCGAACGGCGCTGGGCCGGGGCCGCCGGACGTGAGCGGGGCGCACCGCTAACACCTGCAAGCACGGTACCCTTTTCCCCAACATGACTGACAACAGAACCCTGGTCCTCTGCAAGCCCGACGCCGTCGAGCGGGGCCTGTGCGGTGAGATCATCGGCCGCCTCGAGCACAAGGGCCTGCGGCTGATCGCGGCCGAACTGCGCCACGTCGACGGCGAGTGGGCCAAGCGCCACTACGAGGAGCACCTGGGGAAGCCGTTCTTCGAGTCGCTGGTCAGCTTCATCACTCGCTCGCCGCTGCTGGCCATGGTGGTGGAGGGTCCCGACGGGACCTGGGAGGTGGTGCGGACGATCGCCGGGACCACCAATCCCATAAAGGCGGCGCCGGGAACCATCCGCGGCGACCTGGCCTTGAGTGGCACGGAAAACCTGATCCACGCCTCCGACGGCGCCGAATCGGCCGAGCGGGAGATCGCGTTGTGGTTCCCGGCCTTGGCCTCCCCGTCGGAGGACGGCGAAGCATAGCGGCGCGATTCGCCGAAAGGGTGGATCCTGGCTTGTTACCTGGGCCAATCCCACCTAGCCTTGCCGTTCGACCTCCGATTCCAGGAGGAGGCCCCCATCTCGTCTGACAGCGGTTTCTCATCACTTTTTGGCCGCGACATGGCGGTCGATCTGGGTACGGCGAACACCCTCGTGTACGTCCGGGGACGCGGCATCGTGCTCAACGAGCCGTCCGTCGTGGCGGTCAACATCAAAGACGACCGCCCGCTGGCCGTCGGCGCCGAGGCGAAGCGGATGATCGGCCGCACCCCGAGCCACATCCAGG
>JAUTXM010000073.1 GCA_030838025.1 Acidimicrobiaceae bacterium | reverse complement strand
CTGTACGTCGAACTCCTGGCGCAGCCGGGCCGCGGCGCCCGCGATGACCGACGCTCGCAAGTCGCCGTCGTCGAGCAACCTGACGACCGCCGTGGCCGCCGCCGCCGAATCGCCGAAGGGGACGAGGAACCCGGTGACGCCCTGGTCGACCGTGTCGTGGTTCCCGACCACGTCGGACAGGACGACGGGAACTCCCGCCCGCATCGCTTCGAGTGGCACGTACGGGCCGCCCTCGTAGCGTGACAGCAGCACGAAGGCGTCGAACTGTGCCATCAGGACCGCGGCGTTGGGAACGTGGCGGATCTGGTGGAACCGTCCCGCCAGTCTCGCGGCCGCAACGGTGCGGTCGACCAGCTTCTGCTGCGGTCCGAGCCCCACCAGGAGGAAGTGCACCCCGGGCCGCCGGCGGGCCACGGCGGCACAGGCCCGGACGAACTGCTCGGGTGCCTTCTGTGCCGCCACCCGGGCCACCGTGGCGACCAGCGGCGTGCCGGGCGGCAGGCCCAGGCGGCCTCGCAGGTCGTCCCAATCGCCGTCTCGGGCCGGCGGCGCTTCCAGCTCGATGCCGTTGGGGATGACCGCCACCCGCGCCTCGAGCACCAACTTGAGGGCAACCACGCGCGCTGCCTCCGTGGGAGACACGGCCACGAATCGCGCCGTCAGGCGCCCAAGTCCTCGCTCGAACGCCACGGCCGGGACCGACGTCATGAGGCCGTTCGGGGTGTACACGCACGGCAGCCCGGCACCCCGAGCGGCCAGCCGGGCCACGGCCCCTCCCACCGAACTGTGGCCGTGGAGGACCCCGGGTCGCACCTCCGAGATCACCCGTCCGACAGCACCAACGGCGACGGCGTTGGTTGGATGGAGCGGGTTGCGGCGCATGTCGACGACGTGCAGGGTGGCGCCTGCCGCCTGAAGGCGGCCCGCGGCAGTCGTGTCTGCCAGCGCTCCCGAGCGGCCCGCGACTCCCTCGTGCTGCGCCAGGGCGACGTGGTGCTCGACGCCCGGCGTGGACGACACGGCGTCGAGTACGTAGCGCGCCGTCCCGCCACGTACCGCCTCCAGGACGTGGAGAACCCTCGTCGACGCGAGTTGGGTCAGGGGCGCTGCGCCCGCCGACCGGTGTGGTCGGGCGCCGGCGGTCCTGGCTGGGCCCGGCGGGACAGCATGCGGTCGAGGTTCGGCGGGGGCAACTTCACGATGGCCGGCAACGTGCTGGCCAGGATGCGGATGTCCAGCCCGAAACTCCAGTGATCGACGTAGTCGTTGTCGAACGTGGTGCGCAGCCCGAGCGGGGTCTGCCCCCGCAAGCCGTTGATCTGGGCCCAACCGGTCATTCCCGGCCGCACCCGGTGGCGGTCGTCGTAGCCGTCAATGGCAGCTGCGAAGCGGGCCACGTAGCCGACCCGTTCGGGGCGTGGGCCCACGAGTGACATGTCCCCGCGAAGGACGTTGAACAGCTGCGGCAACTCGTCGAGGTCCCATCGCCGCAGAACGCGCCCGAGCGCGGTCTGGCGGTCGAGGGCCGGCTCGGCGGCCGCCCCTCCGCCCAGGCTGTCGACCGCCCAATGGGCGTCGGCCTCGCCGTACTCGTCGGGGGAGCCGAACATCGTTCGGAACTTGAGCAGGGAAAAGACCTCGCCGTGCTTACCCACCCGATCCTGCCGGAAGAAGACCCGGTTGTGGTCCCCGAAGCGGATTGCCGCGGCGATCACCAGCATCAGTGGAGCGGTGAGGACCAGGAGCGCCAAGGCCACGGCCACGTCGAGGCACCGTTTGGCGATCAGTCCGTTGCGGCTCAGCCCGATGGGCAGAGGCACCACTGGGAAGCGACCGACGTGGTACCTGCTCCCATGGCGGACGATGTCGGCCAACGGCAGCACCAGCGTGTAGCCCCTCCGGTCGTCGGCCCACGTGACGAACTCCCGGAACACCGACTCGTCAATCCCGTCGTTGATCAGAAGGACGTGGTCGATCTCGTTGCGGTCCAGGAGGCTGAACGCTTGCGCGTGGCCGTCCTGGACGGCCTGGCTGTCCGGAAGCGTCGGGGTGTACCCGGCGGCAAAGCGCAGTCCGACCTTCTTGTTGGCGGCCAGCTCCGCCGCCAGTTCGTTGACCCGAGCATGTGTTCCGATCACGAGCGTCGGACGAAGACCCAGCTCCCGTCGGCGCGCGATGACGATGATCCCCCACAGGAACCACCGGAAGGAGATGAGCAGCACGGCCGACCGGAGCAGGGCGGCGACCGTGCGGATCCCGGTCAGCCCCATCGGCCCGAACAGCACGACGAAGGCCACCATGGCCGCGCAGGTCACGGCGAGCGGCTTCATGTACCAGCGGATCCCTTGGGCTTGCACGCTGGTGCGGTGCGCCGACAAGCCGCAGAGGGGGCTGATCAACGCGAAAATGGTCCCGCCCAGCAACGCGATGCCTCGGGTGGTCCCCATGTAGCGGAAGGCGCTGGCGACGATCAGACCGTCGATGAGCAAGACGGCCGGATGGGCGGCCGCGGAGTGGCACAGCTCGGTGGCGGTCAGCCAACGAGGAGCGGGCCGGCCAAGGACCGTCGGCGGCAGCTCGACTGTTCCCGCCTCCGTCCTGGCCGTCGACCGTTGCTCGACGGGGATGTCGGGCCTGCCTGAGGTCACACGGTCACCGGCGGAACGTCAGCCACGATGTCGTGGCGCGTGAGGATATTCGACGGCTGCTTGTCGACACTGATCGCACAATCCTGCCGACCTCGGGCCGTCAGGTCAAGTGTTGCGCCAGCTGTCCCGCCCCCGCGGGGGCCGTTCGGGCGCAATGTCGGCTACCGCGCTGGGACCCGGGCGGGTCAGTGCCGGTGCCGAGGACGCAGGCAGCATGCTCGCCCGACGCGGTGTGGCTTCGTTGAGCCGGGCGACGACGGCGTCGGCGATCGCCGCGATCGTCTCGTCGTCGAGGCCCTGCCCGGCGGGACGGGCCCGAAGCGCAATACGCCTTCTCAAGGCTTCGAGTTGCTCCCCTAACTGCTGGCCCAACTGGTCGAAGCGCTCCAACAGCTCGCGACGATCCTGGAGCGACCCGGGCGGCTCTCCTCGGAGCGGTCCGCCGGCGCGCAGGCCTTCGAGCGCCGGGAGCAAGCGCTCGAGGCGTTGGAGCGCGGTCGACCACGTCGGGTCGGGAGTGATATCGACGGGAACGTGCTGGGACACCGCCTCCGCCAGTTCGTCGAGGCGGCCGTACAGCTCGGCCAGATCGATCGGTGGGGCCTGCGCTGCAGTGCGGCTCATACGGTTCAGGCGGGCCTCGATGGGTGACAGGTCGGTGCGGCCCTCGGCCACCAAGCCGGCTATCTCGTCGACCTGGGCGGACAGTTGGGCCAAGGCCCGAGCGGTTTCGCGGTCTCGGCCGACGACCAGATCGGTCGACATCTCCTTCAGACGGTTGTCGAGGCGACTGAGCGTCGATGTCAGCTCGTCGCCCGACAAGCCGGTCATTGCGGTCGCGACCTCGTCGATGCGCGCTTCGAGCCGGGCCAGGGCCTTGGCCAGTCCTCGCTCACGGCCCGTGGTCATCTCGGCGATGCCCCGCTCGAGCCGGACCAAGACGTCCGCCCCGTGCTCGCGATCGTCCGCAAGAGCCACGACCGCTTGTTCCAGCTGGGACCACACGGCGCTCTGCCGGTCGCGCTCGCTGGTCAACGCTGCGGTCATCTCGCCCAGGCGGGCGAAGCTGGTCGCCCCCTTTCCTTCGGTCAGTTCCGAGAGTGCGTCCTCGACTCGCTCCAGGCTGCGCAGCAGCGTGTCGGAGACCTGATCGCGCTCGCTGGTCATGTGATCGACCGCATCACCGGTCTCGCGGACCGCGGCCACCAGGGCGCCAACCTTGGAATCGAGGTCACCCACCGACCGGCTCAGGCGGCGCACGTTGTCCTCGGCGTCGCCCACCGAGCGCCGGATCTGCTCCAGTGCCCGTTCGTGCAGGTGGCGGTAGTCGTCCAGGTCCCCGGCCGCGCTGGCTGCCAGGCGGCCGACCTGCTCGGCATAGTCCGTGATGCGGTCGCTGACCAGGTTGCGGAACGTCGACGTTGTGCTGGTCAGGGCGTCGATGCGCAACGCGATCGACGCCAGCGCAGCTTGGAGCGAGTCGGACCGCCCGGCGAGAATCAGTTCCTGGGTGGTGACCGTCGGCCGAGATCCGGGCTGGGGTTCCTCGTCCTCGTCTTCATCTTCCTCGGCATCGACGGTCAGCAGCGGCCGGCGACGGGCCTGCGCGTCGGCCTCGGCGACCGCGCGCT
>JAUTXM010000482.1 GCA_030838025.1 Acidimicrobiaceae bacterium | reverse complement strand
ACGCCGCCGGTCAGGTCGTACTGCCAGAGGGCGACCGAGTAGAGCCGGGCCAGATTGTCCTTCCTGGCGCCCGTCGCCCCGAACAGCGGAACCAGGAACGGGAGCGGGGAGACCAAATGCGGTGCGTTGGCCAGCAGCCGCTGGCGCTCGGCCAGCGCTTCGTAGACCAGCCGGAACTCTCGTTGTTGGAGATACCGCAACCCGCCGTGTATCAGCTTCGACGACCGCGAGGAGGTGCCCGATGCGAAGTCCCGCTGCTCCACCAGCGCGGTGCGCAGGCCTCGAGCCGCGGCATCCAGGGCCACCCCGGCGCCGGTGATGCCGCCACCGATAACCAGCACGTCGAAAGTTTCCTCGGCCATCCGGGCCAGGGCGCTTGTCCGCTCGAATGACGTTCGGGGCGCCGCGGCGAGGCTTCGGATCATTCGACCTCCGATCACGAGCGGGAGGCCGCGCCGAGGCGCGCCCGCTGCCCGGCTGACCCATCGCCAAGCCCGTCAATCCTAGGTCTGGACGACATGGGACCGGATCGGTCAGAATATTCACCGTCGCTCGCAGAAAAATCCGCACCACGACCGCACCGAAAATCCACATAGGAAACAGGGTCACCTGGGTAAAGGCAACGTGACGGTTGGCCATCGGACCTCAAGGAAAGAATTTGAGCCAGACAAAGAACTTGGCGTGGCGCCAGCACGCTGCCTGCCGAGGCGTCGATCCCGACATCTTCTACCCGGTCTCTGAAGAAGACGCCGAAGAGGCCAAGGCCATCTGCACCGCCTGCCCGGTGCACGAGACGTGCCTGGACTTTGCCCTGAGCAACCGGGAGCGCGACGGGGTTTGGGGGGGCGCCACCGAAAAGGAGCGCCGGAGGATGATCCGCCAGCGCCGCCGCTCCGCCTGAGGCCACCGGAACCAGGTCCTCCCCCGGGTCGGCGCTTGGCCGCGCCGGGCGAGGCATTTTCCCAACGTCGTTTGATCGGCCACCCGGCTACCGTCGGCGCCCATGGATTGGGACCTGCCCGAGGAGTTGGCGCAACTCCAGGCCTCGGTCCGCCGCCTGGCCCAGGACAAGGTTCGGCCCCGGGCCCGGGAGATCGACGAGACGGGGGAGTACCCCGACGACCTCTTCGCCCTGTTCGGCCAGGCGGGGCTGCTCGGCCTGGGGCTGCCCGTCGAGTACGGCGGTGGGGGCGCGGGAACGCTGGGGCTGACCATCGCCATCGAGGAGGTGGCCAAGTACTCCAACACCGCGGCGCTGATGTTGTTGCTCAGCCGGCTGCCGACAGGACCGCTGCTCATCGCGGGCACAGAGGCACAGAAACGGCGGTACCTCCCGGGGATCGCGGACGGGACCACCCGGGCGGCGTTCGGATTGTCGGAGCCCCAGGCCGGCAGCGACGTGGCCGCCATGCAGACCCGGGCGCACCGGGTGGATGGCGGCTGGCGGCTCAACGGCGGCAAATGCTGGATGTCGGGTGTGGTGCAAGCCGACTGGTACGTGGTGTTCGCCAAGACCGGCGATGGCGGCGGCGACTCGGCGCGGCGCTCCATCACCGCCTTCATCGTGGACCGGTCGACCGCGGGCGTGTCGGTGGGCACCCTCGACCGCAAGATGGGGGTCCGGGGCGTCGATACCGGGGAGTTGCTGCTGCACGACGTGGTCGTGCCCGACGAGAACGTGATCGGCGAGGTGGGCGGGTTTCGGCTGGCCATGCTCGGGCTCAACGCCATGCGGCCCCTGGTGGCGGCACGGGGGATCGGCCTGGCCGAGGGAGCGCTCATGTATGCCACCGAGTACGCCGAGCAACGGGCGGCGTTCGGCCAGCACGTCGCCGACTTCCAGGGCATCCAGTGGGAGGTCGCCAAACTGGCGGCCGAGATCGAGGCGGCTCGCCTGCTCACGTACCGGGCCGCGTCGTACGCCGACCAGGGCCGCTACACCAAGGAGTGGGTGCCGTTCCTGTCCATCGCCAAGTACTACGCCACCGAGTTGGCGGTGCGGGCGTCGGGCGTGGCGCTGCAGATGCTGGGTGCCGCCGGGTACATGAAGGACCACCTCACCGAGCTGTACTACCGCGACGCCAAGCAGCTGACGATCGTGGAGGGCACCAGCCAAATCCAGCTGGGCCTCATCGCCCGGGGCGTGCGGGACCGGGACCTGTGGTGGGATTGACCGTGAAGCCGGGGTTGGCCGCGCTTCGGGGGCTGGCCGCGTTTGGGGGCTGGCCGCGTTACGGGGGCTGGCCGTGGTGACCGTGACGCTGGCCGAGCTCGGGGGCTGGCCGTTCATCCTGGGCCGCCTCGCCTCGGGGGGCGACCTTTCGGAGGCGGAGGCCGGTGCCGCGCTGGCCGATGTGTTCGAGGGCAACGCCACCCCGTCCCAGCTGGCCGCCTTCATCTTTGGGCTGCGGTGCAAGGGCGAAACGGTCGAGGAGATGTCCGGGATGGTCCAGGCCATGCTGGCGGCGGCCGAGTTGGTCCCCCTCGCGCCGGGCCTGGGTGACCGGGTGGTGGATACGTGCGGCACGGGCGGTGACCGCAGCGGCACCATCAACGTGTCGACGATCGCGGCGTTCGTCGTGGCCGGCGCCGGGGTGCCGGTGTGCAAGCACGGCAACCGGGCCGCCTCCTCCAAGGCAGGCTCGGCGGACCTGCTGGAGGCGCTGGGCGTGGCGATCAACCTGGGCCCGGCCGACGTGGCGGCCTGCGTGGCGGAGGCGGGGATGGGGTTCTGCTTTGCGCCTCGTTTCCATCCCTCGATGCGCCACGCCGGGCCGACGCGCCGCGAGCTCGGTGTTCCAACCGTGTTCAACTTCCTGGGCCCGCTGGCCAACCCGGCCCGCACCCGCCGCCAGGTTGTCGGCGTGTCCGACCCGTCCATGGCCGACAAGATGGTCGGGGTCCTGGCCGCCAATGGGGCTACGCACACGCTGGTCGTCTACGGCCACGACGGCCTGGACGAGCTGACGACGACGGATCGCTCGACGGTGGTCGAGTCCCGGGTCGACGCGGAAGGGGAGCGCCACGTGCGCACCTATCACGTGGACCCCGTTTCGCTTGGTTTGGAGCGGGTTGCCAAGGCCGAGCTGTTGGGTGGCGACGCCGCCACCAACGCCGACTTGGCGCGGCGGGTAGTGGCCGGGGAAAAGGGGCCCCGGCGCGACATAGTCCTGCTCAACGCCGCGGCCGGGTTGGTGGTGGCGGGGGTGGCGGTCGATTTGGCGGAGGGCCTGGGAATCGCCGCTACGGTCGTCGATGACGGCCGGGCAGCGGGGCGCCTGGCACAGCTGATCGAAGTGTCACAGTCGCGGGCAAGGTCAGCGCAGCCGTCATAGCCGGGTGGGCCGGGGTGCGTGGGGTGCCTGCGGGTGGCCCGGGGTGCCCGGGTGGGCCGGTGGTGGCCGGTGGTGGCCGGGTGGGCCGGGTGGCCGGTGGTGGCCGGTGGTGGCCGGGTGGGCCGGGGGGTGGCCGGGTGGGCCGGGTGGCCGGTGGTGGCCGGTAGTGGCCGGGTGGCCCGGGAGTGGCCGGGTGGGCCGGGAGTGGCCGGGTGGGCCGGGAGTGGCCGGGTGGGCCGGGAGTGGCCGGGGGGTGGCCGGGGGTGGC
>JAUTXM010000477.1 GCA_030838025.1 Acidimicrobiaceae bacterium | reverse complement strand
CACTGGCGCCGGGGCAGGAGCCGCAGGGGGCGGAGGCGGCGCGGGCGGCGCGGGCGGCGCTTGGGGCGGGACCCGACGGAACTGACGGGTCGGCCGGTCGGCCGCAACGGGGGGCTCGGCGAATCGGGGCCGATCCTCGTCGTACTGCGGAGGCTCGGCGAATGACGCCGGAGCGGACGAGCCGCCGCCGGTGACCACTTTCGGGCCCTGGCGGCGCGGCGAGGGCGCCGGCGTGGTACGGGAGAAGACGGGCGGGGTGGTATCGAACAGCGGGGACGGGCGGCCAGCTGTCGCTACCCGTCGCCCGCGGTTCATCCGATAGAAGATCATCAGAACGACCGCGGCCAAGAAACTGCAAATGATCGAAACGATGATGGGCGCCAGCGTGTTACTGACGAACCCGATCACGAGCGTCACGGCAGCTACCAAAACCAAACCGATGGTCACAATAAGCAGCACAGAATCACCATCCGGGGTGGCTGGGAAGAAGACAGAGCGAGGCGGAGCTTAGGCGCAGTTGAACGGATCCGACGAGTACGGGTCACTTCTACCGGTGGATCGCAGCAACGAAACACCTGAGCAGCCCGATGGCCGGAGATTCAGGTTTCGGAACCCGGCGCGCCGCGACCTCCGGCCGCCTGCTGGGCATCTCCCTCGGGGCGGGGTCCCAGGGGGTCGTGATCGCTGATGGCTCGCCGCAGCTCGGCGAAGTAGGGGTCGGCTCCGCCGGCATCGTCGCCCGGCACCACGTCAGGCTGCGCCTGCTGCCAGAGTGGTTCCTCCCTCGGCGGGTCTGCCGGCGGAGGCGGGGAGGCGGCGATCGCGGGGACGGGTGCTCGAACCGGAGCGGCCGGTGGCGCCCAGGGCGCGTCCGCTCCCTCGTCCGAGGGCCCCGGCGGGGTCCCAGGGACACCTTGAGCGGGCGCCGCGGAAGCAGGGGTGGAAGGGACCGCGGAGCGGGGCTCGGTCGCAGGAGTCCCCCCGGTGGGGGCCGCGGGCGTTGGCAGCGGAGCGACGGCAATCTGCTCGATCCTGGTCAGCGCGTCTTCGAGGGCGGCCCGCAGTTGGGCCCGGTGGTCGGCCACCCAGCGTGTCATGGAGTCGACCTCCATATGGAGCCGCTGGCGGGTGTCCTCGAGCTTGGCCAGGTCGGCCCGCACTTCCACGAGTGTGTCCTCGTGACCGCGTCGGGCTTGCTGCTCGGCTTCGCTCACCATCGACTGGGCCCGACGCTCGGAGTCCCCGAGGACCGCTTGGGCCCGGCGCTCGGACTCGGCGGTCATGGCGTGCACCCGTTGCTCGGCGTCACCCACCATCGACTGCGCCTGCTGCTCGGCTCCCGCCACGATCCGCGCCGCCTGCTCCCGGGCCTCTTGTACTGCCAGGTCGGCTGTGCGTTGCGCCAGGAGAAGGGTTCGTCGCAGGGCATCGTCGTTGCCCCCCGCCTCGGTCGCCGCCTGCTCCGCCCGCTGGGCTCGTTCGATGGCTTGGCGGAGGCGATCCTGGAGCACCTCGATGCCGGCCGCCACTCGCTCGAGGAACTGGTCGACATCCTCAGGGTGGTAGCCGCGCATCTTCTCGCGGAATTCGACTTCCCTCAGCGTCTTGGGCGAGACGTCCATGCGGGCGATGCTACTTGCCGAGGTGTCGCGAGCGGTGGCTCTGGGCGCCGCTGCCCGCGCTGGGGTTGTCAGAGATGGATGCTGCAGAGCAGCGGGACGATCAGGAACTCGAAGAGCAGGACCACGACCAGGAAGGACAGATCGAGCATGCCCGCGGCAGGAATGACCCGCCGGAACGGCGCCAGTACGGGCTCGGTCACGGTATTGAGGAACCGGTTGACCGGAATGAAGGGCGAGTTCGGCTGGAGAGGGAACCAGCTGAGGATGGCCCGGGCAATAAGGATCAACACATACAGCTGCGCCACGAGACAGAGGGGGTTGCTGCTGAGTGAGAACATGGGTTAGGAGCGGTACAGCCCGCGCTCCTGAAGCCGCCGCTTCTCCTCCGCCGAAACCTCGACATTGGACGGCGTCAGCAGGAATACCTGGTCTGCCACCTTGTCCATGCTGGCGCCCAGGGCGTAGGTCACGCCACTGCAGAAATCGATCATCCGGCGTCCCAGTTCACGGTCGGCGCTCTGAAGGTTGACGATCACCGGCTGCCCGTTCTTGAAACGGTCACCGATCTCCTGGGCGTCGGCGAATTTGGCGGGCGCCACGACGTGCACCTTTGCGTTTTGCACCGGCGAAGGAATCGGCCGGACACTCGCCCCTCCGGTGACCGGACGCGACGTGATCATGGTGCCGCCCTGTAACGGTTCGGGCGGACTCTCTCGAGGCAGCGTCCGGATAGCCACGGCGCCACCTCCATCTGAAGCGTCCGGTAAGTACGACCGCGGGCCGGGCCGGCCAACGGCTTGAGGTTCCTCGTAGGCGTCGTACTCCTCATAGTCATCGTCTACAAGTCCGAGATACACCATCGCTCGGTGCATGATCCCTGACGCCATCAGTCGCCTCCGTTCACGAGCCTACCGTCGCAGGCGACGTCTTTCGGTCACGCGGACCGAACAGACCACGACCGATGCGGACCATCGTCGCACCCTCCTGGATCGCCACTTCGAGATCTCC
>JAUTXM010000473.1 GCA_030838025.1 Acidimicrobiaceae bacterium | reverse complement strand
GATCTGCTGCGGGCCGATTCCTCTCGACGCCGGCGCGAGGAACGCGAAGCCCGCGAGACCGCAGAAGCGGGCTACGACATCGAACACCAGGTATGGGATCTGGCCATCGCCGAGCATGTGAAAGCGGCTATGGCAGTGTTGTCGGATGACGAGCGGCGGGCTATCGAGCTCGCCTATTTCGGAGGTCACACTTACCGGGAAGTTGCCACCGTGTTGGGTACGCCCGAAGGTACCGTTAAGAGCCGCATCCGAACCGGCCTCCGTCGGATGCGAGAAGGTCTCGCCGAAGCCGGAATTGGGGCATCGTGGAACGATTGAGCGAACACGCCGAACTGCAGGAGTTGCTCGGGGCCTACGCCCTCGACGCTGTCGAGGCGGACGAAGCGGCCGCCATCGAGCGTCATCTCCCGACCTGCCCGCGCTGCCGGAACGAGTTGACCGACCACCGCGAGGTGGCGGCACTGCTTGGCTATGCCGGCGCCAGCGCCCCAAGTGGGGTCTGGGACCGGATCGTGGCCAGCCTCGAGGAGCCGCCGCCCGCGCTCCAGCTTGCCCGCATCGTCTCGTCGGCACCGCCGCAGCCCCGCCCCGCCGAGTTCGACCAGGAAACCATCGCCGACAGTTGGGGTCCGAAGACGCCGCCGCCCATCCATGCCCGGCCGGCACCCGACAGTGCGGCGCCTATCGTGCCGATCGGCCAAGGTCGCCGGCGCAAGTCCGTGCCCATGCGGTTCATGGTCGCGATGGCGACAGTGGCCGCGCTCATCGTGGCCGCACTCGGCGTCGAGGTGGGCCGCCTTGAGGTCCACAAGTCCCCGGCGACGGACAACATCGCCCTGCTCGCCTATCGGGCCGCCGAGGCAAATCCGGCCAATCGCCATCTCACGCTCATCTCGTCCGATGGCTCGCACACCCTCCCGGCGGTCATTGCCGCCGACGGCATGACCTACCTCGGACCGGGCAATCTGGAGACGTTGCCGACCGACGAGACCTACCAGATGTGGGGCATTGTCGACGGGGCCCGTGTGTCTCTTGCTGTGATCGGCGACAAACCCACCTACGCCGCCTTCACCACGCCCAACGTCGCCAGCGTCTTGGCCATGACGGTGGAGTCTCGCGGCGGTGTGGTCACGAGCACGAGGTCGCCGGTCGTCACGGGCGTGGTACCGAGCGCCTGACCCTCGCGGTCAGGCGATGCGGGCCCGAAAGCAAGCCCCTGACCTGCCCTCCAGGCCTCCAGCCCCCTAGCAAGTCCCGGTCAGACGCCAATCCCGGGCTTCACTGCGTCCTGATCGGCCTGGAAGGCGTTGTCGGGCGTACCCGTCGCCGACTTGCCGCCGAGGACGGCCAGCAAAGCCACGTGGCGGGCTTCGGTCGCCCCGACGCTCGCCACGGTTGTGTTGTACTTCGGGTTGTCGAAGGTCCCGATGTCGGCCTGGTAGGTGGCGGAGGCCAGGTGCTCCAGGTCGTAGGCCAAGCTGACGACGTCGGCTTCGGACTTGAGCGCCGCCAGGCGAGGCTGGACCACCTGCTGCATCAGCACCGGGTTGGCATCGGTGAAGGCGACCCCACCCGCGCTGCGGGTGGCGCGCTGGAACAGATCGCCATGTTGGTTGTGCTGGCTCTGGAACAACTTGATGAGGTCGAGGGTCGCCGCCGTCTTGACGAGCCCGCTGCTTATGGCCTGGGCGTAGACCGACACCGCCAACGCCTCGATGGAGCTGGCGGTGCGCAGGATGGTGGCGTCCTTGACGCTGCCCGGCACCGCGGTCGAGGTGGTGGTGGCGGGAGTCGCCACCACCGAGGGGGTGGCCCCCTTGCATGCCGCGAAGACTGCGGATGTCGCGACGGCGGCGCCGCCGAACATCAGTACCCGGCGGCGATGAATGCCGCCCAGGATGAGGTCGCTCTTGGTCTCGGCGCTGAGTTCGGCGCCCGCTCCGTTGACCAGCTGGTCGACGGTCGCCTCGTCCTGGCGCATGGCCTGGCGGTGGACGGCTTCGATGTCGCGGGCCTGGCGGCGGACGAAGTCCTGGTTGATTTCCATGGCAACGATCACGCTTCCTGTCGGGGCCCGGGCTAGCTGGCCACGGGGTACTTGGACGGCTGGATGGCCTGGTCCGGGGTCTGGAACGGCGGGAGGAAGTCGAGGTCGTTCTTGGGGTCCTTCCCCAAGACGTAGCCGATGACAGCGGCATGCTGGGCTTCGACCGGCATGATCGACGCCGTGGCGGCCAGGGCGGCGGCGCTGGTGAGGGCACCGATGGCGAACAGGTACGTGGCGGCCGCGGCGTTCTCGGTCGAGTACGCGACGGCCAGAATGGCCTTCTCGTCGGGCGCTTCGCGGATCTGGTCGCCGACCGATTGCAGGACGCCGGGGTTGGGCGTGGCGGTGGCGGTGTCACCGACGAAGGACCCGAACGCCTTGGCGTGATCCGCGTGGTGGCCGGCGAAGGTGGTCACCGCGGTCATGACCGCCGGTGTGTGGATCTTCCCGCTGGCGGCGGCGGCGGTATAGGCCGCCACCGCCGCCAACTCCACACTCTCGGCGAACTTGGCGATGGTCGGATCGTCCAG
>JAUTXM010000467.1 GCA_030838025.1 Acidimicrobiaceae bacterium | reverse complement strand
CGACGATCTCGTCGCCGCGCTCAGATCGGTACTGCTCCGGAAAGACCCGGAGGAGTGCTCGGCACCGCTGTTCGTAGATCGTCATGTCAGCCGCCCACCGGCCGCATGGCGAGACGCGCATGCGCCTGCCGGGCGTTGGCAGCCAGCCGCTCGGCCTCGCCCGCGAGTACCTCGGCGCCAGCACCCGTCAGCTTGTAGTAGCGCCGAAAACGGCCCTGCTCGACACCCTCGCCATTGACTTCGACGAGCCCGGACCCGGCCAGTCGGTCGAGCGCCCCATACAGCGTTCCGGGCCGCAGCATCACCCGGCCGCTCGACATGGTGTCGACGTGCTGGATGATCGCGTACCCATGCAGGGGGCCAGCCGCCAGGGCGGTCAGGATCAGGAACGTCGGTTCGCGAATCTCGCTCGACTCTGTCTTCATGTCGTTATATTACGCTTACCGATATATACCGGTCAAGGACGTTCTCGCCCGGCCACGGTCCGATGTCGTCGTCACGAGCAAAGCGGCGCTTGTAGCCCACAACGCCAGTGCGGCACCGAACCCGGGCAGCAACTGCCAGATCGCGCCGGGCGCACCGGCGGCGCCAAGGATCACCGTGGACATCGCTGCGAGGCAGAGGGCCACGGCCGTGGCGTAGTACAGCGCGACGCCGAACAGTCGTGCCAGCGGGACGAAGTGGAGGCCGACCGTGGCGCAGATGGCCGCCGGGATCCATTCCCTGTGGCCAGCGGCGCCGAGGATATTGACGGCGCCGGCGATGGCCGCGCACTCGGCGACGACAACGAGGGTGAAGCGGCGTCGCACCCGACTCAGGTCGGTGGCCGGCGCCGCTGATTGGGGAATCGCGGCCGCGGCGTGGTGCAGACGTCGAGCGCCGAGCATCAACAGCGCGAAGACGGCGATGGCTCCGACAGCTACGGCCACGGCGACGGTCGGGCGCAGTGGTCCCAGAGCCGATGCGGCCCATGCCAAGCCCATGACGGCGCCAACGATAACTCCTTTCGAGACACCCCGGAGCTCCTGGCGGCGCCCGTAGTCAGGTCGCGGCGCTTCGTTGAACGGACGGGCGGCGGTGGTGATCGTTGCGGTCATGGTGAGCTCTCCTGTGGCAGTTGGTGTTCAGGTGCGGTCAGCAGGGCGCGAAGCGCTGCGGTGTAATCCTCGAGAGCCCGGCGGCCGGAACGGGTCAAGGAGAGGTAGGTGACTGGGGTGCGGTGACGGTGCGCTTTGGTCACCGTCACGTAGCCCGCGTCTTCGAGCTTGCGCAGGTGGGTGGATAGGTTGCCGGCAGTCATGCTCACGATCTCCTGCAGGCGGGGAAAGGTGATCTGGTCGCCTTCGTCGAGCGCGGCCAGGGCCACCGTCACCCGTAGCCGGGGTTGGGCATGGATGACGGGGTCCAGGGGGGGCAAGAGGCCGTCGATCGTCACAGCTGGACCTGGGCTCGTCGTGCTCGGACGGCTCTGGCGTATCCCAACGCGGCGGCGACCAGGAAGCCACCGCCGCCGGCCAGGGACAGGACAGCGAAGTTCGCGGGCACCCCGGCCGAAACGCTGGCCGCCCCGGCGACCAGCGTCCACACCCCAAGGCCGTACTGCACCCGGTCCGACCAGATGATGCCGCCTGCCAGGTACAACAGCCCGACGACCAGCAACGAGCTGCCAGACCACAACAGAGGCGCTAGGCGTGTCGGCATGCCCTGGTGGATGAGGCCCAGGTTGATGGCGAAGAGCCCGGCGAACGCCAACGTCCAGCTCCAGCCGTACATGGCAGCCGCCCGGCGAGACGGCCCCTCGACACCGTGGCTGCGCCCCACGCCCTGGATCACTGACACTGCGATCGCGGCCGCGAACAGCAGACCGAGCACCAGACCGGCGGCCCACGTCGGCAGGAACGGTCCCGGGCCTTCGGCCGAAGCCAGGTACAAGGCGCCGAAGCCGCACAGCCACGCCACTCCCCACATCCCGAGGATCGGCACCGGGTCGACCGACAGGCGGCGAATCGCCTCGACGTGCTGCGCCCTGATGACGGCCAACGACTCCTCAGGTGACCATGCACGTTCTTCGTCAGCCGTGCGGACCGTTTCGCCACTCGAACCATCGGTAGTCACTGTCGACCTCCTCGGCAAACCAGTTTGTTTATCAAACTTGTTTGCAGACTACTGCAGGTTCCTACGGAATGCTCCTCGCGCCCGGTCCGGCGATCCAGCCCCCCTGCCCTGCTACCTCAACGCACTCCCGACCGCAGCGCGGTCACCGCCGCCGTGGCCGGAGGGCGAACGGTCCCGACAAGGTTGCTCGCGCCTTCTCGGGCGTCGATGACCGGATCGATTGGCAGTTTGGCGGGCTTTGGCAGTTCTGCCGTCCCAAATCCGGGAGAACTGACAAAGCCGGGAGAACTGCCAATCGTTCGGGCGCCGGGGTCGGTCGGGGCCGCCATAACCGGCCCACGCCGGCACGACGCGGCCGGAAGTACCGGGCGCGGCCAAAAGGAGGCGCTCCTCACCACCCGGCGTGACGGCCACGGGAGGGGTCGGACGGCGCGGAGCCTGCGGTGTTACCCAGGCAGCCGCAGCGGCGTGCGAGCCCGGAGCGCGGGGCTAGCGCTGGACCAGTTGACGAACGCGGTCGACCAAGTCGGGAGTCGAGGCGGCTTCGCCACTACTGCTGTCGACCATGTCGGCGACATCTCGCAAGGCGCGGCCCACATGCGAACGGGCAACCATCATGACTGCTGCCACCTCTTCGGAATCCCGGATGGTGCCAAAGGAGTCGACGACGTCATGGCGGTCCCGGCTTCCTCCTTGACCGCCCAGGACGAAACCCACGGCAAACGCGAGAAGCAGTTCCATCGTTCGCACCTCCTCTCGAGGACCGGCCCCGGGGCTCAGTCGTCGAGTTCGGCCTCGACGTGCAGGTTTACTCGAACGTCGGGGTAAATCCGCAGCATCAGCACGGTAGGCGATGGAAGCTGAAAATCGCGGACATCGAGCGCATGGTCGCCGGTGACGACCAGCTTGCGTTCTGAGAGCAGTTTCACGCCGACCGTTCCTCGCAGCGGTCGGGTGACCCCGTGGAAAGTCACTTCGGCCGCCAGCCGGTACCGGTCACCGGTACCGATCGAAGTGCACTCGTGAAGTTCCAGCGACACTCGGGGGAACCGGCGGGCGTCGATGCGGCGGAGCAACTCGGCGTCGTACAGCCCATTGCCCGACCGAAGCTCGTCGACCGCGACGACGAGATTGGCGGTCGGCCGGGAATCGCAGCAGACCTCGTCGCCGCGCATGTCGACCTCGATGTTGCCGGTCAGCCCCATGGCCCCGAAGCGGATGGGCCCGACGGTCGAGCGCGCTTCGATCAGCACGACGGAACGTTC
>JAUTXM010000420.1 GCA_030838025.1 Acidimicrobiaceae bacterium | reverse complement strand
GTTCTTCGACACAGTGCCGTGGGATCTCGTCGTCAAGGCGGTGGAGGCGGTCACGGACTGCCCGTGGGTGCTGTTGTACGTGAAGCGGTGGCTTGCCGCTCCACTGCGACTGCCCGACGGCACCGTTGTCGAGCGAAAGCAGGGGACTCCCCAAGGCGGGTTATGTTCAGCTGCACATAACGAGCCTAATGAGCAGTGCCGGGTTATGCGCAGCGCTGGCCTGTCGGGCTTGGTGGGGGTCGGATCGGCGGTCGAGCGCTGCGCATAATCCTGGGTGGCGGCTTAGAGGTTGGTGAGCCAGCCGAGCAGCCCGGGGTCTTGGTTCCATTCGGGCAGTTCGCTGGTGACTACGTCGGGGTAGGCGGCTTCGAGGGCTTTGCGTTTCGCCTCGGTCGAGGCGCGGGCGTAGACGTCGGTGGTGGACAGGTCGACGTGGCCGAGGATGTCGCGGATGAAGGGCAACGGGACCCGCGCCTCGTAGAGGTGCATCGCTTTGCTGTGGCGTAGGACGTGGGGGCTGATGTCGGCGTCGGCCAGCAGCGGGTCGTTTGCCTTCGCCTGGTATTTGCGGATGATCCAGGCGATGCCGCCGCGGCTGAGCTTTCGGCGGTGCTGGTTGAAGAACACCGGGTGGTCGTTGTGGCCGGGTCCGTCGAGCCGGTGCTCAGCCAGGTAGGCGGCCAGGAGGGCTGCGGTGTTGTCCATCAGGGGGACGTGGCGGGTCTTGGAGCCTTTGCCGGTCAAGGCGGCCAGGGCCGGTTGTTGGACGCGGATGTCTCCGACGGTGAGGTCGGCGATCTCTTGGACCCTGGCGGCGGTGTCGTAGAGGGTGGCGAGCACGGTGGCGTCGCGTCGGCCTTGGCGGGTGGAACGGTCGGGCTGGGCGAGCAGGCCGCGGGTCTGCTCGACGGTCAAGTGGTTGACGGCCGGGCGCGCATGTTTCTTGGCGGGGATGGCGAGAATGTTCTGGCACAAGGCCATCCGGGCCGGGTCCTCGGTTTGCAGCCACGCGTGGAACGAGCTGATCGCGGCGAGGCGCTGGTTGCGGGTCGAAATGCTGTTGTGCCGGCTGGTCTCGAGCCAGTCGAGGAACCCGGTGACGGCGGCGGCGTCGACCCGGTCGAGGGTGAGCTTGGCCGGCGGGACCGATCTTTCGTCGCGGAAGTAGACGATCAGGAGTTTGAACGTGTCGCGGTACGACGCGATGGTGTTGGCCGAGCAGCCGCGCAGGCCGGCCAGGTGGGTTGTGAGGAAGCGGCGCAGGTACAACGCGAAGTCAGTGGTCATGGCGCGCCGCTTCTGGGACGGGTACGACGTCGCCGGTCGCCTGTTGGACCCGGGCGGTGATGTCGGGGTAGGACTCGGCGGTCAGCGTGAGGTAGTAGGCGGTGTCGGCGAGCGACGAGTGGCCCATGTAGGTTTGCAGGACCGGCAGCAGCGCGCCGAAGTCTTGGCCTTGCGCGAACCAAAGACGCAGATTGTTGACCGCGAAGGTATGACGAAAATCATGGACGCGCGGACCGTGGCCTCGGCCGCCATGGGGGATGCGGGCCTGCCAGAGGAACCGGCGGAAGTTCCTGTCGATGTTGCCCACCGTCAACGCCAGACCGGCCCGGCCGGGGAAGAACCAGTCCCGGCCGGGCCGCCCGTCGACCTTCGCCTGGTAGTCGGCGAGGCGGGCCCGCAGCGGCTCCGAGACCGGCACTTGGCGGTCTTTGCCGCCCTTGGCGTCGCGGATGTGGAGGACTCCGGCGTCGGTGTCGACATCGTCGGGGCGCAACAGGCGGGCTTCGGAGCAGCGCAGACCGCAGGCGTAGATCGTCCTGAACAGCACCGGCATGACCAGGTGGCGGAACGGGACCAGCGAGCAGTAATGGCAGCGGTCAGTTCGGGCGAAGAAGGCGGCCAGCTCCTCGTCGGTGTAGATGTGCGGGACGTAGCGGGCCGGTCGGGCCAACACGCCTGCGGGCAGGACGTAGGCGCCGACGCCTCGACGGCCCAGCCAACGGGCCAACTCCCTGACCGGCGACGCCAAGGTTTGCAGGGTCGCCGGTTTGGCTCCCCGCCGCCGGGCCGAATCGACCCACGCCTCGACGGCGGCTCGGGTGACGGTGTCCAGCCCGGGGAACTCGCGGCGGCAGAACTCCTCGAAGCGGGCCAGGACCCGCTCCTCGGAGTCGTACTTGTAGCCGACGGCCCGTTTTTGCGCGACGAGCGCCGTGATCGCGTCGGCCAGGTCGATGTCGGCGGTCATCGTGACGTCGGCGGTCATCGTGACGTCCCCGTTGCCGGCCCGTCGGGGTCCAGGGCGCATTTGGCCAGCAGGCCAAGCGACGACTTCAGGTACACGCCGGTCGACTCCACGGACTGGTGGCCGAGGATGTCGGCGATCTGCTCGACCGGGGTGCCGTCCTCCATCAGCCGCGTCGCCAACGTGTGCCTGAGCGAGTGCATGCCGTGGCGGCGTTGTTCGCGCAGCGGGACATGGGCCTCCCGGGCGTACTTCACCAGGATCTGGTGCAGGTGGTCTTGGTCGGAGAACGGGCCGATCGGGGCGGTGTGGCGGAGGAACACCTGCGGGCAGTCGCTGGCCGGCCGGCCACTGCGGAGATAGTCGATGACCGCCCAGCCGACGTCTTTCAACAACGGCAACCACACCGTGTGGCCGGTCTTGGCCTGGACGACCGAAAGCCGGTTGCCCGGCCAGTCGAAGTCGCACAGCTCCAGCCGTTTGACGTCGATACTGCGCAACCCGAGCCTGGTGACCAGCAAGATGATGGCGTAGTCACGCTTCCCGCACGGGTTGGCCCGGTCGACCGCCTCCAAGACCTTGGCCACATCGGCGGGGTCCCACACCGACGGGACCCTGGTCTGCTTGCGGGACTTCACAGCTGGCACCGCGTCCACGACGGCCACCTCGACCAGCCCATCGTCGGACGCGAACCTGAGGAAGGAACGCACTGCGCACAATTTCTGCTCGACGGTCTTGAACTGGTAACCGGCCAGCGAGGCGACGAACGCCTCGACCGCCCCGGCATCACAGGCGGCCATCCCGCCCCGAGTGTCCAAGAACGCGGTGAAATCCCCTGCCACCGACCCATACGTCCGCACCGTCGACACTGAGCGGCCAGCGGCCCGCAGGGATCCCTCGAACCGGGCGACGGTCTGCGCCCCATCCACGCTCAGCTTGCTGATGGCACGGGAGTAGCGGCGCAGCACAGCCCCCCGGACCGCATAATCGCCGAGCATCTGGGCGACCCTGAACAAGTACACATCGGTCGGTTTCAGCGTGCCGGCCTGCTCCTTGTCGAAGAAGCCGCAGGCGTCGTCGACCCAGGCCATGGCCAGGTCCAGCGAGAACTCTTCCACGCCACGGACCGAGAAGAACCTCTCCAGGCGGCGCCAGCAGCCCCGATACCAGACCATCGTCGAGTCCTTATAACCGAGGCGCACCAACTCGTCGTCCAGGCCCGACACCACCGCAGACAAAGCCACCATCACAACCGACCTCCAATCACGCAAGCCCGGCACCATGCCGAGCCGCTCGCGATCAGAGTCGGCCAGGATTATGCGCAGCGCTCGACGCCAATCTGGCCCAGCACCAAGCCCGACAGGCCAGCGCTGCGCATAACCCGGCACTGCTCATTAGGGTCGCCGGTTTCGCCGTTGCTGGCCAACATCGCGCTCCACGTTCTCGACGAGGAGTGGCAGCGTTCCGGGTGTCGCCTGGGGTCGCTCACCAGGTTCGCCGATGATTTCGTTGTCGTCTGCCCCACCCAGGCCCGGGCCGAACAGGCCCGGCAACTGGCGGGTAATGTCCTG
>JAUTXM010000417.1 GCA_030838025.1 Acidimicrobiaceae bacterium | reverse complement strand
GAAACCGACGAGGACCTGCTGGCCCTCGACGTCGGGCTGTAGCCTCGGCCGCCGTGGAGCCAGGGACCATCCGCGTCGGACTGCTGGGGTGTGGCAACGTGGGCGCCGCCCTGGCCCAGTTGTTGCTCCGCGACGGCGACGACATCGAGTCCCGCACCGGCATCCGCCTCCAGCTGGCGGCGGTAGCGGTGCACAGCCTGGCCCGGGAGCGCACCGTTGAGTTGCCGCCCGGCCTCCTGACCACCGACGCCCAGGCGTTGGTGAACGATCCCAACGTCGATGTCGTGGTCGAGGTCATCGGCGGCATCGAGCCGGCCCGGGGGCTCATCCTGCAGGCGCTGAAGGGCGGCAAGCCGGTCGTCACGGCCAACAAGGAACTGCTGGCCAACGTGGGCTCGGAACTGTTCGAGGCGGCCAACGCCGGGGGAGTGGACCTGCTCTTCGAGGCGGCGGTGGCGGGCGGGATCCCGCTCATCCGGCCGCTACGCGAATCCCTTGCCGGCGAGCGCATCCGGCGCATCATGGGCATCGTCAACGGGACTACCAACTTCGTGTTGACCAGGATGACCGAAGGCGGCGCCTCCTATCACGACGCCTTGGCCGAGGCCCAGCGACTGGGTTACGCCGAGCGGGACCCCACCGCCGACGTGGAGGGCTATGACGCGGCTGCCAAGGCGGCGATCCTCGCCAGCGTTGCCTTCGGGGTGCGGGTCGTGGCGGGCGACGTCTATCGGGAGGGGATCTCGGGGGTCACGGTCGACGACATCGAGTTCGCGGGGCGGCTGGGCTATGTGATCAAGCTGCTGGCGGTCATCGAGAAAGCCGGCAACGACATGGTCGCGGTGCGGGTCCATCCCGCCATGGTTCCGGCGAGCCATCCCCTGGCGGCGGTCCGGGACTCGTTCAATGCCGTCTTCGTGGAGGGCGACGCGGTCGGCGAGCTGATGCTGATGGGCCGGGGAGCGGGTGGCATGCCGACCGCCAGCGCGGTACTGGGCGATCTCCTCGATGCCGCCCACAACCTCTCCTGCGGCCATGCGGGACGCACGATCACCCTTCGGCCGGCCTCGATCTTCCCCATCGACGAGCTGCGCTCCGAGTATTACCTGTCGGTGGACGTCGCCGACCGGCCCGGCGTGCTCCACGCCGTCTCGGGTGTGCTGGGCAGCCACAACGTGTCGATCCGCCTGATGGAACAGGTTGGCCTGGGCGCTGAGGCCCGGCTCGTGATCATTGTCCACCCCGCTCTCGAACGCGATGTCCAGGCGTGCCTGCACGACTTGCGCCAGCTCGACGTCGTCGACCGCACGAGTGGCTTGCTGCGCGTGGTCGACAGCCAACGTTGACGCCGTGATCGCGTGGCGAGGGGTGATCGAGGAATACCGCTCGTTCCTGCCGGTCAGCGAGGACACGCCGGTCGTGACGTTGCTCGAGGGCGCGACGCCGCTCGTGGCGGCTCCCCGGCTGTCCGAACGAGTCGGCGCCAAGGTGTGGCTCAAGGTGGAAGGGGCCAACCCGACCGGGTCGTTCAAGGACCGGGGCATGACCGTCGCCATCTCCAAGGCGGTCGAGGAGGGCGCCAAGGCCGTGGTGTGCGGGTCCACCGGCAATACCTCGGCGTCCGCCGCCGCCTACGCCGCCCGGGCCGGTCTGACCTGCGTCGTCCTTATCCCCGACGGCCACATCGCCCTCGGGAAGCTGGCGCAGGCGCTGATCCACGGCGCCCGGGTCTTGCAGCTGCGGGCCAACTTCGACGTCTGCCTTGACATTGTTCGGGAGTTGGGCGACTCGGCGCCCGTCACGGTCGTCAACTCCATCAACCCGTACCGGATCGAAGGCCAGAAGACCGGGGCGTTCGAGATCGTCGACGCCCTCGGCGACGCCCCCGACTACCACTTCATTCCCGTCGGCAATGCGGGCAACATCACCGCCTACTGGAAGGGCTACCGCGAGTACCAAGACGCGGGGCGCATTACCCGGCTGCCCCGGATGATGGGTTTCCAGGCCGCGGGCGCAGCGCCGATCGTCGAGGGCCACCCGATCGACGACCCCCAGACGATCGCCACCGCCATTCGCATCGGGCGCCCCGCGTCGTGGTACGGCGCGACCGCGGCGTCGTCGGAGTCAGGCGGCGGGATTCATGCCGTCACCGACCGCGAGATCCTCGAGGCGTACCGTTTCCTCGCCCAGGCGGAGTCGGTGTTCTGCGAGCCGGCGTCGGCGGCATCAGTCGCCGGCTTGTTGAAAGTGGGCGTCGACGCCGGTTCGACGGTTGTCTGCGTATTGACCGGCCACGGCTTGAAGGACCCCGATATCGCCATCAGCCAGATCGCGGTGCCGACGCCGGTCGAGGCCGACACCGCCGCCATCCGGGCCGAGCTCGGGCTGTGATCTCCGATGGAGGAGCTAGGCATCCCCTTGGGCAACACCTTTCCCTACGCGAGAGGGTCGTTTTGCGTTTGAGCCATGGTCGGTGGGTCGGCAGTGCGCCCGGCGGCCCGGTAGACGGCGGCCAGGTTGTTGCGGCCTTGGAGGGTGTCGGGGTGGTCGGGGCCGAGGAGCCGCTCGGAGTCGGCGAGGTTGGTTTCGTGGAGTCGAATGGCGTCGGTGGTGCGCCCGGCGGCCCGGTAGGCGGCGGCGAGGTTGTTGCGGCTGGTGAGGGTGTAGGGGTGGTCGGGGCCGAGGATCCGTTCGTAGTCGGCGAGGTTGGTTTCGTGGAGGCGAATGGCGTCGGTGGTGCGCCCGGCGGCCCGGTAGACGGCG
>JAUTXM010000378.1 GCA_030838025.1 Acidimicrobiaceae bacterium | reverse complement strand
CGCCGTGATGGCTGACGGCGTAGGTGTGAAGGGCGCTGCGGCCCGAGATGGCCTCGACCAGCATGTCGAGGTCGGCGGGAGTGGAAACGGAAATGGCGGTCGCTCCTGGGACGATGCGGCGGGTGAGGCCGGTGAGTACGCCACCCGACCCGAGTTCTACGAACAGTCGCTCACCGTCGGATGGGGAGATGCTGGTGCCGGTTGCGGTGATGGCCGCGGGGCTGGCACCGGTCAGGCCGGGGAAGCCGGCGTGGAGACCCGGGAGCCCGGCGAGGCGCAAGACGCTCTGGCGCCACCGGACCGGGCTGCACAGCTGGGCCGAAGAGAGGCCCTGCCAGTCGTCTGCGGTCTTGTGGGGGAGGGCGTCCACGTTGGCGACGACGGGCACCTCGGGCTCGCGGAAGGTGGCGGCCCGCAGGGCCTTGCGCAGCCGGGGCCGGGCCGAGGCCATGAACGGGGTGTGGAACGCCCCGCCGACGGCGACGGGTATCACCCGCTGGGCGCCCAAGACGAAGGCTTCGTCGAGGGCCGACTCCACCGATTCGTGGTCGCCCGCGATCACGACATTGTCCGGGGCGTTGTAGTTGGCGACCCAGACCTCGGCGTCGGCCCGGTAACACGCCATGTCGACCGCATCGTCGTCCAGCCCCACGATCACCTTCATCGTGCCCGGCTGTTCGTCCGCCGCCGCCTGCATGGCTTCGCCGCGCTCGGCCACGATCGCCACGCCGTCGTCGAACGACAAGGCGCCGGCGGCGACGAGGGCGCTGTACTCACCGAGGCTGTGGCCGGCGCAGGCCGTGGGCTCGATGCCCAGCCGCTCGACGGCGTCGAGGACGATGAGGCTGAAGGTGAAGGTGGCGAGCTGGGCGTTGCGCGTCTCGGTGAGCTCGTCGGGGCCCGCGTTGAGGAGGAGATGGGCCAGGTTGCGGCCCGCGACCTCCGAAGCGTCGGCAACGACGTCCCAGGACGGGTGGTCCCTCCACGGCTGTCCCATTCCTGGGCGCTGTGATCCCTGTCCGGGAAACACAAATGCTGGCACGCCTGGCTCTCCTCCCGTCGCCTCTTGCGCTATCTGACTATCCGATGTTGCCGGAAGTAACAGATGTGGTCTGTTGCGTAGAAGTTGAGATTGTGTTGCGTTTGGTTACCGGCGGGTCACTTGGGGGTCACGTGCGGGGGAACCGCCCGAGCGTGCGCTCGTTGGCGGAAATCATCCGGTGTCGCCAGAGCGTCACCGCCGCCAGCATCAATGCCAGCAGGGCCAACCGTCGTACCCGTCGTCCCATCGGACCCACCAAAAGACTGTACACGGTGACCCTCAGGCGCTTCGGGGCTTGGTCGCTTGGGCGCTTACCGTGTGGGCGTGTGGGTGGTTGGGCGCTGGGGCCGCTTGGCCGCTAGGCGCTTTTCATAGCACTACATGCACCATAGCGGTCATATTCTGCTAGTAAGCGGCCAGTGAGAGAGCCGGCGCAAGGGCGTGAGGGGGCAGCGGTGCCGATCAGACGACCGCTCGTGTCGGGACGGGCCCGACATCTGCATTGGGCGGGTACTCGGGCAAGCGCCCGGCTGTACTGCGAGTCCAGCAGTGGAGTCTACCGAGCCGCGGTGCTGCGGTCCTGAAGCCCGTGCGCCGACGGTGCCCGAGGCGGGATTCGAACCCGCACGCCCTTGCGAGCAATGGATTTTGAGTCCACCGTGTCTACCATTCCACCACCCGGGCAACGCTGCCGGATCGTAGCGCGACTCGTTTCCCAGACCCCACGGGTAACCGCTCGGTGACGCGCCCCGGGATGAGGTCACGCTGCGCGAGGAGCCGAGAGTGTCGGGGCAGTTGGGGGTCAGGTCAGCGGTGTGGTCGGGCGAAGCCGATCCCCGGGAGCTTGCCCGAGGCGACACCGGGCTCGGCTTGTTGGATGTTGGCGGCCGTGATCGACCCGTCGCTGTTCGGTGTCCCTCCGACCGCGATCGGTTGCCCGGTGACCAGGTCACTCACGGCCGCCTGGACCGTCTTGGAGAAGGCAGTCGACGAGGACGTGGTCACCGTGATGGTGCTGCCGCCGGACGAGACCGTGAAGCCCGAGGCAGACACGCTCTGGACCGTTCCCACGGCGAACCCGGCCGCGCGCGCCTTGGGACCGAATGCGGCCGGGCCCTTGCCCGCCGGCGTCGGGGTGCTCGCCGGCAGCACCGCGACCTGGTCGGCGGCGATGGCCGCGGTGCCTTTGGCGGTGCCATGAATGGCGACGACGGCACCGGCGGTCACGTCACTCGAGCTGCCCTTGACGATCCTGGTCACCTTGGTGGCGCTGTCGGTCTTGACCGTGACGTCCCCTCCTCGGGGCGTCGTCACCGTCAAGGTGGAGCCGTTGACTGATTTCAGCGTGCCCCCGGCCGCGCGACGAGGCCCGACACAGGCCGCGTTGGCCGGGCCGGTCGTCGCCGAAGCAACGGAGTTCAAGGCGCTGAGTGCGGTGGCGGTTGGGAGGCTCGACCTAGCAGTGTGCACGGAGCCGCGGCCGAGAAGGAAGGCGCCGGCCGCCAACACCACCGCCCCGGCACCCAGGACACCCCCCAGCCAACGTCGTGAGCGACGTGCGGGTGGGGGCGGGGGCGCCCCGGGCGCCGGATCAGGCGGATAGGCGAAGTTGGGAAAGGAGACGCCGGGATACGGAGGCAGGGAATCGAACGAGTCGTTCATCCCCATCAGCAGACTGCATGGAGGTAAGAGATATCTGAGCCACAGATAAGAGAGAGGTAAGAGCTAGATAAGAATCGAGTCCGCGGGGGCGGCGACCCCGGCCCCGTCTCCCACCGATGATTCACCGGCGGGACCGGTCACTTCAACTGCGGGCAGGTCGATGCGGACGATCGTGCCCCCGTTGGCGGCGTTGACAGCGCCGACGGCGCCACCGCTCGACTCAACGACCTGGCGAACGATCGCCAGACCTAGGCCCGACCCTGGAAGCCAGCGGGCCGTGGCCGAGCGATAGAACCGGTCGAACACATGAGGGAGATCGTCTTCGGCAATGCCGGGTCCGTGATCTCGCACCTCGAGCCGCCAGGACGGCCCTGACGGCCCTGACGGCCCTGACGGCCCTGACGGTCCCGACGGTCCCGACGGTCCCGACGGTCCCGACGGCCCTGACCGCTCTAGGGTGACCTCGACGGTCGACCCTTCCGGGCTCCACTTGGCCGCGTTGTCGAGGACGTTGAGCACCGCCCGCTCCAGCAAGGCGGGTTGCGTGTGAACCAACGCCTGGCGAACATCCAGGCTGAACGCAAGCGACGGCGCCCGCCGGCGAGCCCGATCAACGGCATCTTCGACCACGATGTCCAAACGCACGTCCTCGGGCTCGGGGCGCTGCTCTTCGTCCCGCGCCAACTCCACCAGGTCGCCAACCAGGGTGCTGAGCTCGGTCAGCTGCCCCGTGATGTCGCCGAAGAGCGCCGCCCGGTCGGCTTCGGGGAGGTCGTGGGCGCGCAGCAGAACCTCGATGTTGGTTCGCAGGCTGGTGAGCGGAGTCCGCAACTCGTGGCCCGCGTCGGCCACCAGCTGGGTCTGTTGTCGGCGTGACTCACCGAGCGCCGCCAACATCTGGTTGAAGCTGGTCGCCAGTCGAGACAGTTCGTCGTCGCCGGTGACGTCGATGCGCTCGTCCAGATGACCAGTGGCGCCTACCCGTTCGACGGCTTCGGTTAGATCCTCGACCGGCCTCAGGCTGGTCTTGCCGACGAGGTAGCCGAGGACCAAGGAAAAGGCGACGCCAGTCGCCGCGACCAGCAGCAATATCAACGCCAAGTGACGCAAGGTCCGATCGATGTCCACCAGGGGGCGGGCCAGTTGCACGGCGTAGCCGCCGCCGACGGAAATCGTGAGGACGCGGGCGTGGGCCGCCTTGGCGGAGCTACTGATGGAACGGAACGTCTCGCGCTGCTTCCCGGCCGCCACGGCGCGATCGGTTGCCGTGACGGGGAGGGCGGGCGTGTTCGCGATCACCACGGTCCCGTTCGCGGTTATCACCTGGAAGGTCGTAAAGCTGCTGAGCCCGCTGCGCTGCAAGGGCCCCGTGATTCCCGCCAGGTTCTGGATCTCCGGTCGGAGCCGACGGTTCTCGACCAGCGCCGCCTGGCGCCGCAGTTGGTTGTCGACCTCGCGCACCAGCGTCCGGCGCACACCGATGTAACAGGCAGCCGAAGCCAACGCGACCGAGACGCCCACAGCAGCCGCTGCGAGGGCGACCAGCCGGGTCCTGAAGCTCACCCGGCGGGCCCGGTGCGCGGGGCGCGCCCTGCGCTCGCGCTTTCGGTATCGATTCAGAGTTTTGTGCCCATTGGAAGCGTCCGGACCGCCTGGAATCGCCACAGCTGGAATCGCCACATATGTCCCCCGCTTGAAGCGCCAGAAGCGACCAGAACGAGCGGAACGGCCGGAACTGGCGGAAGAGTCGTCGGAGAGGTAGGAGTGGTCGCCGTCAGCCATTTTGCCGGTCCCGTAACACGTACCCTACGCCGCGGACGGTATGGACCAACCGGGTCTCGCCCTCGGCCTCGGTCTTGCGCCGCAAGTACCCGATGTACACCTCCAGCGAGTTGGAGTTGGCGCCGAAGTCGTACCCCCAGACGCGGTCGAAGATGACCTCCCGGGGCAGCACCTGGCGGGCGTTGCGCAACAGCAGTTCGAGCAGGAGGAACTCCGTCCTCGTCAGTTCGATCCGCCGCTCCCCTCGCGACACCTCCCGGGTCGCAGGATCCAGCGACAGATCGGCAAAGCGCAGCACGTCGTCGTCGGGTGGCCCCGAGCGCCGCAACAAGGCGCGCAGCCGAGCCAGCAGTTCCTCGAGGGCGAACGGTTTGACGAGATAGTCGTCCGCTCCGGCGTCGAGGCCGGCCACCCGTTCCGATACCGCTACCCGAGCGGTCAGCAGCAGGATCGGGGTGGGGTCACCCGCCGCCCGAAGCCGCCGGCACACCTCGAGGCCGTCGACTCTCGGCATCGCCACGTCGAGCACAACCGCGTCGGCCGGTCGCTCCGCGATGGCCGACAACGCCCCGAGGCCGTCGGCCGCCATCTCGGTTTCATAGCCCTCGAAGCGCAGGGCGCGGTCCAGCGCCTGTCGAACCGCGGGCTCGTCGTCGACCACCAGCACACGCATTACCTCAGAGTGTGCTCAACAAAGCTTAAGAACATCTGAGACGCCGCCTTGACCGTTACGGGGAGACGGACGTGGCGGGGATATTGCCCACGAACCCGACGCCTTGGTGCGCCGCGATGAACGTCCGGATGGCAGCCAAAGCGGGCGGAGCCGCCGATGCGCACTCGAGCTTCCAGGTCCAGGCGGTCGCCACGACGGCGCTCGGGAGCGGCCCCGCGGGCGGCGCCACCGTCACCAGGTCGGCCGCCAACCGGTTCAGGTCGGCGGCCTGTTCCGGAGCCAGGCCCAGGGCTTGAACAATCACAAACCCCGACTCGAGCATGGCGACCTGACTGGAACGAGGAATGGACGCCGTGACCACACCACGGTACGGCGGTCCCAACCGGTGGGGTCCCGACGTCGGGGGATCGGTGAGGTAGTTGGGCTCCCGGGCACTCGGGAAGAGATGGACCGTCGACCGTGAGTCGAGTCGCTCGTTCACCGGCGGCGCGCATCCGTTGGCCGGCATGTTCACGCCTCGTGCCGAATGGGTGCAGCCGACCAGATTCCCGGCGCCGAGCAACGCGACGACCACCAGGCGCCGGCAATACCGCATCCGCCTATCCTGGCGCCCCAAACCGGCAGGCCGCATGGCACGGCAGGCGAAGTCGGGCGAAGTCGGGCGCACTCGCGCGAACCAAGCCAACCAAGCGAACTGGACGATGGCGCCGTGGTCGTCTCAGTAGACTCACGCGAACGTGTCCAAATCATTGATCGAGCGCCGCCTCACCGAGGTGTCCAAGCGGTTGAAGCGCGCCCGCGAAGATCTGGCGGTGATCGAGGAGCAATTCGCAGTCCTCGCCGACGCCGCCGAAGACGCCCGGTTGCGAGCCTTGGTGTCGGAGACACCGCTGGCCAACAAGGAATATCAGCAAGCCCAGCGCCACGCCGATGCCATGGGGCGAAGTCGCAAGACATTGGCGCTCACCGTCGCCGAACTTCGCCAGACGCAGGATCAGCTGCTTGACCGCCTCGTAATCGAGTCCCACTGACCAGCCGAAGGAGCCAGCCCCCCGTGCCGGTGCGCGTCGTGATCGCGGAGGATGAAGCCATCATCCGACTCGACCTCAAGGAGATCCTTCAGGAGGAGGGCTACGAGGTCGTCGGGGAAACTGGACGCGGCGACGAAGCGATCCAGTTGGTCCGTTCCCTCCAGCCCGACCTGGTGATCCTCGACATCAAGATGCCGGGCACCGACGGTTTGACCGCGGCCCGAGAAATCACCTCAGAACGCCTGGCGGCGGTGGTCATCCTGACTGCGTTCAGCCAGCGTGACCTGGTCGACCAGGCACGCGACGCCGGTGTGTTGGCCTACGTCGTCAAGCCGTTCCAGAAGAGCGACCTGCTCCCACAGATCGAGATCGCGCTGGGCCGCTTCCGGGAGATCCAGAACCTGGCGCAGGACGTCAAGAGCCTGGAAGATCAACTGGAGACCCGCCGCGTCGTCGAGCGGGCCAAGGGCATGCTGATGGATGAGGACCGGCTGAAGGAGGCCGACGCCTTTAGCTGGATCCAGAAGACCGCCATGCGCGAGCGGCTCCCGATGAAGGAGATCGCCCGACGGGTGATCGAGGACGGCCTTCGGCCACCGGCCCCCGCGGGCGCCGGCGACCAGCCCTAACCCCGACAGGCCGACCCAGCCCCGACGGGGCCGACCCAGCCCCGACCGGGCCGCCCCACCCCGACCGGGCCGACCAGCGCTAGCGGGCGGTCACGTACAGCTGCTGGGTCAGCGCCAGCCCGAGGGCGAAGCTGTGCTCGCCCAGTGACAGGGTCAGTGTCCCGTCGGGCGCCCGGGATGTCACGGTGGCGTCGGCTCCCGGGATGAAACCGGCCTCCGACAGGTACGCCAGCGCGTCCAAGTCAATCTCGACCTGCTCGGTGACGCGCTGCAGGCGCACCTGTTCACCGCCCTGCACCGAGCTCAGCGCGACCAAATCCTTCACCACCGGCGCACCGCTGCCCGGAATGGGATTGCCGTGCGGGCAGGTCGTCGGATGCCCGAGCAACACGACGAGCCGGTCTTCCACCTCGTCGGAGATCACGTGCTCCCACCGGCACGCCTCGAGGTGGGCCTTGTGCCACGGCAGCCCGATGACCTCGGTCAGCAGCAACTCGGCCAGGCGGTGTTTGCGCACCACGCTCTCGGCCCGGGCCCGCCCCTTGTCGGTCAGGTGCACCGCCCGGTCCTCGACGGTGACGTACCCCTCCGCCTTCAGCCGGCGGATGGTCTCCGACACCGCCGGCGCCGAATGGCCGACCCGCTCGGCCAGGCGGGCCTGGATGACCTGGGTGCCTTCCTCCTCCAACTCGTGGATGGCCTCCAGGTACTCCTCGAGTGGGGGGTGGTAGCCGACAGGCACGCCGTTATCGTATCGAGGGATGTCCTTGTTCCTGCTGCTCGATGGCAACTCGGTGGCCTACCGGGCGTTCTTCGCCCTGCCGACCGACATGGCGACGGCGTCGGGACAGGTGACCAACGCGGTGTATGGCTTCACGTCGATGCTGATCAACCTGCTCAAGGACCACCGCCCCGACCACATCGCGGTGGCCTTCGACCGGCCCGAGCCGACGTTCCGCCACGAGATGATCTCGGATTACAAGGCCGGCCGGGCCGAGGCCCCCGACATCCTGCGCCAGCAGATGGGCCTGGTCCGCCAGCTCGTCAACACTTTGCACATCCCTACCGTGGAGCTGGCCGGCTTCGAAGCCGACGACATCATCGCCACCTTGGCCACCCAGGCACGCGACCGGGGGCTCGACGTGATGGTCGTCACCGGCGACCGGGACACGTACCAGCTGGTCGAGGACCCCCACGTCAAGGTGCTCTACAACCGTCGGGGGGTCAGTGACTACGTGCTGTACGACGAAGCGGGCATCCACGACCGCACCGGCGTCACCCCCGTCCAGTACCCCGAATACGCCGCCCTGCGGGGCGACCCCTCCGACAACTTGGCCGGGGTCCCGGGCGTGGGCGAGAAGACGGCCGCCAAGCTGATCAACACCTACGGCAACCTCGACGGCGTCTTCGCCCATCTCGACGAACTGACCCCGAAGCTCCGCCAGAACATGGCCGCGGCCGAGCCCATGGTCCGGCGCAACGCCCAGGCCACGCCGCTCATCCGCGACGTCCCGATCAACGTCGATCTCGACGACTTGGTCATTGCCGAGTGGGATTTCGAGGAAGTGCGCCAGCTCTTCAACTTCCTCGAGTTCCGGACCCTCTGGGACCGTCTGCTCGAGGTGACCGAGGGTGGGGGAAAAGGGGCGGCCGAGACCCAGTCCAGCGCCGGCGCCCCCTTCGAGGTGGACGTGGAGCAGGTTCCGGCGGCCGAGGCGGCAGTCGAGCTCCTCAATGCCTGGAGGGCCACGGCCGCGCCCCTGGCGATCGAGGTCGCCTGGGAGGGCCGGCCCGGCCGCTCCGCCATCGAGGGCCTGGCCTTCGTGGAGCTCCCGGTGGGGGGAGCCGGAGCACAAAGTGTCGTGCCCACGACACTTAGTGCTCCGGCCTCGCGCTCCAACGAGGCTCCGGTGCCGGTGGTGTGGATCGGCGCTTCGTTGCTGGCTGACCACGACGTGCGAGCCGCCCTGTCCCGGCTGCTCGGGCCAGACGGGGCGCCGGTCAGCGCGCACGATGCCAAAGCCATCATGCGGGGCCTGTCGATGATCGGCGTGGATTTTTCCCAACTCGAACTCGACACCGCAATCGGGGCGTACCTGGTGGATCCGGCCGGCGACCAGTACCTGCTCGAGGATCTTTCGGCCCGCTACGGCGGCGTCGACCTGCGGGCCCCCGATGCGCCGCCGGAGGGCCAGCTCGACCTGGGCGGGGGCGGCGTCGAGCCATTCGTCGAGGCGGCGCGGCGAGCCGGGGCCATCGCCATGTTGGTCGAGCCGCTGGGCGCCGCCCTTTCGGCTCGGGGCCTGTCGCCGCTGTACGACGAGATCGAGCGGCCCCTCGTGCGGGTGCTGGCCCGCATGGAGGAGGCGGGCGTCGGCGTCGACGAGGACTACCTGCGGACCCTGGCCAAGCGCCTCACCGAGGAGGCCCGGGCGCTGGAACTGGAGATCCAGGAGCTGGCGGGGGAGCCGTTCGTCGTCAACTCGACCAAGCAGCTCCGGGAGATCCTGTTCGTCAAGCTCGCCTTGGCGCCCAACAAGCGGACCAAGACCGGGTTCTCGACCGATGCCCAGTCGCTGGAAAAGCTCCGGGGCCAGCACCCGATCATCGAGGCGTTGCTGCGCTACCGAGAGGTGGAGAAGCTGCGGTCCACCTACGGCGACGCACTCTTGGCCGAGGTGGCGGGCGACGGGCGGATCCACGCCACGTTCAACCAGACGGTGGCCCGCACCGGGCGGCTGTCGTCGGACCAACCCAACCTGCACAACATCCCCATCCGCAGCGACGAGGGGCGGGAGTTCCGGCGGGCGTTCATCCCGGCCGCGGGGTGCCGTTTCCTGGTCGCCGACTACAACCAGATCGAACTGCGGGTCATCGCCCACTTGGCCGAGGACCCCGGCCTGGTCGAGGCGTTCCGGGCCGGGATCGACATCCACAACGTGACCGCGGCCCGGGTGTTCGGCGTCGCCGGGCACGAGGTGACGTTGGCCCAGCGTTCGAAGGCCAAGATGGTGTCCTACGGGCTGGCGTACGGGATGGAGTCCTACG
>JAUTXM010000376.1 GCA_030838025.1 Acidimicrobiaceae bacterium | reverse complement strand
AATGATCAGCGCGGCGCATGAAGGCTCGCGCCCGATCCGATCGCGCTACCACGTGATAGATCGAACTGGTGAGATAACAAAGGATGGCGGCCAGACCGTAGATCCATGCGGCGACGGTTGCCTCCACCGAGGCGGCGGAGTGAACGAGCCACGCCAGCGCTCCTACCGAGACCGCGGCGGCTACCGCGTGGAGCCGGCCGCGCAGAACCGGGCGCGGAAGCGGAATCGTCGGCGGGTCCGTCGTGCTTACGGACGAATTGCCAGCCGGTTGCGCCATTCGAGACTCCTGATGTCGGTGCGACCCCACAAGTTGGGGCGCCACCAGGGTCTGGGGCAGCGCTGCGGCGCCCCCCGGGGGTGGGCACCGAGCACGTCCGGGTTGACCGACCGTACCGAGGCCACGGTACACCGCAGGTTCGGACCAACTCCAAGTCGGCCACCCAGTGGCACGCCAGTAGGATCGATCGCCACGCCCGACGACGAGCGCCGGAAGGAGCCATGATGGGCGGCACCGAACGCCCGTCCGCCCGGTTCGACGATCTGACCAGAGCTAGTGCCTCGTTTCGGCTCGATGGCTACCTGGGTGAGGTGGTGGCGCACCGCCCTGGCGAGGTCGCTGGCGCCTTGGCGGCGATCGAAGATGCAGCCCGAAGGGGCGAATGGGCCGCAGGGTTCGTCAGCTACGAGGCCGCCCCGGGACTTGATCCGGCGTTGGCGGTGCGCGCCCCCGACCCCGCGGTCGAGCGGCCGCCACTCGCCTGGTTCGGCCTGTATCAGAGGCGAGTCTCGGTCGACGCGCCGCAGCCGGCACCGGAGCCGGAGGGGGGCCGCACGACCGCCTCCTGGTCGGCCGATGTCGATCTTGCGTCCTACCGCGACCGGGTGGGACGGGCCCGCGGCCACATCGGCGCCGGCGATACCTACCAGCTCAACCTGACCCACCGTTGGCGATCGCGGGCCGCGGGCGACCCATGGATGCTGTACCGGCGCCTGATCGCGGCCCAACGACCGGCATACGGCGCCTTTGTAGATACGGGCCGCTGGGCCGTCGCCAGTGCGTCACCGGAGTTGTTCTTCCACTGGCGCGACGGCCTCGTGACCTGCCGGCCCATGAAGGGCACGGCACCTCGCGGGCGCTGGAGCGAGGAGGACGAGGCGATCGGGGCAGCGTTGGCCTCTTCGCCCAAAGACCGGGCCGAAAACGTCATGATCGTCGACCTGGTTCGCAACGACCTTGGTCGGCTGGCCGAGTTCGGCACGGTGTCGGCGATGGACCTCTTCGAGCTCGAGCGTTACCCGACCGTGTGGCAGCTGGCGTCGGAGGTCTCCGCCCGCCCACGGCGCGGCACCACCCTTCGGGACGTGTTTCGCGCCTTGTTCCCGTGCGGATCGGTGACCGGTGCGCCGAAGCACCGGACCATGGCGCTGATCACCGAGCTCGAGGGTGATTGCCGGGGGGTGTACTGCGGCGCCATCGGCTTCGTCGGACCCGGCGAAGCACGGTTCAACGTCGCCATCCGTACCGTGGTGGTCGACAGGTCGACGGGCGAGGGGATCTACGGCAGCGGCGGCGGGATCGTATGGGACTCTGAGGCCGAGGGGGAATACGCCGAGACGCGAACCAAAGCGGAGATCCTCTTCACGTCGACCCCGCCGTTCGACCTCGTCGAAACGATGGCATTCGAGCCGCGGGAAGGCTTGCGGAACTGCGATCGCCACCTTGAGCGCATGGCCGGCTCGGCGAGCTATTTCGGGTATGCGTTCTGTCAGGAGTCACTGCGCACGTTGCTGAAGGAGCAAACTGCCTCGCTCGTCGAGGCGGCGATCGTCCGGCTGTCTCTTTCGAGCACCGGCCGAGCGTCGATCGAATCCCGGGCTTTGCCCGCCGCCAGCCGATGCCGGCCGGTGCGGCTGGAGATCGATGGCGAATCAGTCGATTCCTCCGACGTCTCGCTGTTCCATAAGACGAGTCTCAGGCTTCCCTATTCGGATCGCCTTGCCCGCCACCCTCAGGCCGACGACGTCGTCCTGGTCAACGAGCGGGGGCAGGTGACGGAGACCACGACGGCCAACCTGGCGGTGTGCCTAGACGGGCGATGGTGCACCCCGCCACTGGACGCCGGCTGCCTGCCCGGCGTACAGCGAGCGATCCTCGTCGCCAATGGAACCCTGGTCGTACGCGCCATCTCAGTGGCCGAGCTGCAGGTCGCGGTAGACGTAGCCCTGGTCAGCTCGGTTCGAGGCTGGCGACGCGCGGTGATCGTGCGGTCGGGCTAGAGCGCGAGGTCCCGGTGGCAGTCCACGACGGCTTGGTACGCCACCTCCAACTCCTGCTTGGCGCCGTCAATGGCTTCGACGGGGGCGGGCTCGGGCGCCCAGCGGCGCGGGAGTTGCTCAGTCGCCAGGAGCGATTCGATCGCTTGGGAGGCATTGCGGAGGCGATGGTGCACGATCCGCAAGCGCTGACGCTCCTCGGCGCTGAAGTCCCCCGTTCGACGGGGCGGGTCGTCGGTCATTTCGGCGCCGAGGCTACACCGGTAATTCATTCGCCCGGTTGGGTGAAAGAAGGTACAAATAAGGGCACGACATTTTCCCGGCACCGAAAGGAGGGCGCATTGGTTCTCAACATCACTCTGATGGCATCCAGCCTCGCCTGCCTGTCGGAAGTCGGCCTTCGGACTCTCTGAGCCGGACCTTCCGCTGTTCAGGCCAGTACCGCGCACTGCACCCAGCGTGGCGCGGCGTACCTGATCCCGGTTATCACCCCGAAGGAGCACGATCATGTTGACCGCCCAAATCGCGCGCGCTCGTATCGCCGACCGCAACGGCCGTGCCGAGCATGTCGCCACTATCCGCTCACAGCTGGCGTCGAGTCGGCCCAAGCAGCATCCGCATCGCCACCGGTGGCGCAGCCGCCGGATCTGGAGCACCTCCGCCAAGGGGACGCCGATCCAGGCATGACGATGCAACCTCACCGGCGAGGGGCGGAACCCATCCGCCCCTCGCGTTGAGTTCTATCTCGGGTTGAGGCGGTTACGCCTTGGTGCGCGGGAGCAGCCCGCCGCTCACCAGGGTCGCCAGCACGTCACAGACAACCCGGGTGCCGATCAGAGACGTGATGTCGGCATTGTCGTACGGCGGTGAGCATTCGACGATCTCGATGCCCGCCAAGCCTCGCTCCGCCACCCGCCGGATCAGCTTGAGAACCTCGCGGGGTAGGAAACCCCCTGGTTCGGGCCAACCGGTCCCGGGTACGAACGCTGCGTCGAGGCAGTCCACGTCGAAGGACAGCCACACTGCTTCGGCGTCGTCCCAGGCCACCTCGAGGGCCCGTTCGGCGGCGACGTCGAGACCCATCTCCACGCAGTCGGTCACCGTCATGATGGTGGTCTCACGTTCGCGGCAGACCTTCACGCCGGGGCGGGGCGCCTGCCAGCCGCCGATGCCGAGTTGCACCAGGTTCTTGGCCGGGACATTCGGGATGTCCGTGGCGTGATACCAGGGGGTGGTGTGCATACGTTCGTCGAGGTCGGTCTCCTGGGTATCGACATGGCGGTCGAAATGGATGATCCCGAGGTTGCCCTCCAGGTGCTCGGCGACGCCGCGGACGGTTGGGTAGCCGATGGAATGGTCGCCCCCGAGGACGACCGGAAGTGCCCCCGAGGCGTAGACGTGGGACACCGCCTTGGAGATCTGGTCGAAGGACTTCTCGATGTTGCCCGGAATGGTGAAGATGTCCCCTAGGTCGCAGATCGTGATCGACTCTCGCAGATCGACACCGAACTCGAAGGAGTAGGTGCCGTACAGCGCCGAGATGCGCCGCATTCCCTGCGGGCCGAAGCGGGTGCCGGGCCGGTAGGTCGTCCCCGAGTCGTGGGGGGCACCCAAGATGGCCACGTCGTACTCGCCGCAGCGCCGGACGTCCTCGACGAAAGGGGCCTTGAGGAAGGTGTTGATCCCGGCGTAGTGAGGGAGCTCCCCACGGCTGAAGGTCGGTATGGAACGGTCGACGATCGAGTCGGCTCCCTGCAGCCCGTATTCGAGGCCCCGGGCGATCTCGCGATCACGCCCTGCGGTCGGGAGGAGGGCCTCCAGTTCGAGGGCCCGTTTGGCCTCGGGGCCGTGTCGGTCGTGGACATGATGGGAGTGCTCGGCCATGATGGGCCTCCTTGGGTGGGGGTGACTCGTCGGACCGCGCCGGCGGGCCGCCGGCAGCGCCACTGGCGGCGAGTGGCTCTAGGGTCTCGCCATGGCTGCGAGTGACAGGCCCGCGGACGTGACGGTCCGGGGCGGAACAGTCGTCACGGCCGAGTCGGTGCAGGTGGCGGACGTGGTCGTGCGAGGCGGCCGAGTGATGGCCGTGGTGGCGCCGGGGACGATCGGAGTCGCCGGCCCGACCAGCATGAGCATCGACGCGGGCGGCCTCCTGGTGTTTCCGGGCATGATCGACGCCCATGTTCATTTCCAGGAGCCGGGTCGTGAGGAATGGGAGGGTTTCGAGACCGGGAGCGCGGCCGCAGCCGCCGGGGGCGTCACCACCGTCGTTGATATGCCGATCGACTGCGACCCGCCGACCGTGACCGCCGCCCTGGTCGAGGCCAAAGGGGTGGCCGTCGAACGGCACAGCCGGGTCGACGTCGCCGTGTGGGGAGGTCTGGTTCCAGCCTCCCTTGACGACCTGGAGGCCCTGGCGGCGGCTGGTGTGGTGGGGTTCAAGGCCTTCGCTTGCCCGAGCGGCTGGGAAGACTTCCCGGCGGTCGACGAGGCGACGCTGGCCGCGGGCCTGGCGGCCGGCGCCCGGCTCGACCTGCCCGTAGCGCTGCACTGCGAGCTGGAATCGCTCGGCCACACCGCGGCTTCTGAAATTGCCGCGGTGCGTTGGGCGGCCGAACTGGCCGCCGACGCGGGGGCGCGGCTCCATGTGGTGCATGTGTCGGCCGCGGGGGCCGTCGACGAGGCTCGCTGGTGGCCGGGCGTGACGGTTGAGACCTGCCCCCACTACCTGTTTCTCGACGAGAGCGAAGCCGCGGGTATCGGCGCCACGGCCCACTGCAACCCGCCCATTCGCGACCTCGACAACCAGGAGCGACTCTGGGATCACCTGCTCAACGGGGCCATCGACCTGATGGCGTCGGATCATTCGCCCTGTCCACCAAGCTTGAAGGTCGGTGCGTCCCCGTGGGCCGGCATCGATGGCGTGGGACTGGCGCTTCCCTTGCTCATCTCCGACGGGCGACTCCACCTGACCGAGATTGCCCGGCTGACGACGGCCGCGGCCCGTCTCTTGCGGCTGCCGGGAAAGGGATTCCTGGCGCCCGGCGCCGACGCCGACCTGGTAATGATCGACCCCGACTCGCCATGGACGATCGCCCCCGAAACCACGTGGTCGCGGCACCGGCAGTCCCCGTTCACGGGACGCACGGTGAAGGCCCGTGTGGTCATGACCCTGGTGCGGGGGCGACCGGTGTTCACCTCCGACGACGGCCCGCTGGCGCCCGGCCACGGGCACCTGGTACGGCCCCACCGCTGACGACTCACAGGGCGATGCGGGGGTCAGCCACGGCTTGGAGAATGTCCACCGCAGTGTTCACCAGCACGTAGCCGGCGCCCAGCACCAGGGTTATCCCGGCGATGGCGGGGAAGTCGCTCCGGGGGATGGCCTGGTAGGTGTACAGCCCGATCCCCGGCCAGCCGAAGATCTCCTCGACCACCACCACGCCTGCGAACATCAGGCCGACCTGCAGGCCCCCCATCGACAGGGCGGGGCCGATCGAGTTGCGCATTGCGTGGCGCCAGAGTACGACGACCTCGCGCAGGCCCTTGGACCGGGCGGTGCGGACGTAGTCGGTGCGCATGGTCGACACCAGGCTCGACCGGAGGACCCGTCCGATGGACACCGCGGGGATCAGGGCGATGCACAGCCCGGGGAGTATCAGATGGCCGATGGCGTCGGTGAAGCCGTGGATGTTGCCGTGCAGGAGAGTGTCGACCGTGATGAACCGGGTCGGGCCCCGGGGGGCGTTGGCCAGGCTCGAGCGGCCCGTGGCGGGAAGCCAGTGAAGACGTCGATAGAACAGCAGGATCCCGAGTTCGGCCAGGAGGAACTGGGGCGCCGAGGCGCCCGACAGGGTCAGGAACCGGAACAGGCCCGCGCCCTTGAACCGCGCCGCGGTGGTCACCCCGAGGATACCGCCCAGGACTGCGGCCAGCACCAAGCTGAACAGCGCCAGCTCGGCGGTCGCAGGGAGATAGGCGACGAGGTCGGTGGCCACCGGTCGCCGGGTCCGCAGCGACATCTGAAGGTTGCCTCGCAGAAGGTCGCGGACATAGGAGACGTACTGCACGACGATGGGGCGGTCGTAACCCAGCTTGTGCCGCTCCGCCGCGATCGCGGCCTTGGACGCGTTGGCCCCGAGGAAGGAGTGCACCGGGTCGGTGGGCGAGATCCGCTCCAGGCTGAAGACCACGACCACGAGGAAGAGCAGTACCAGGACCATGGCGCCCAGCCGGCGCAGCAGGAGCCCGGCCATCTACGCCATCCCCAACAAGTCGCGGATCCCATCACCGGCCAGGTTGGCCACGAACGCCAGGAACATGACCGCCAGGCCGGGCATGATCGGCACCCACCACTCCTGGAGCAGGTAGTTGAGGCCGCGGGCCACCATGGCGCCCAGTTCCGGGGCCGGCGAGGGGGCGCCGAGACCGAGGAACGACAAGATGGCGAGTGTCAGCACCAGGTTGCCGACGTCGAGGCTGGCCGTGACCACCGTCGCCGGGATGGCACCCGGCAGCAAATGGCGCAGCGCCAGGCGGACCCGGCCCGCGCCTGCCAGCCGGGCAGCCTCGACGTGGGGGCGAGCGGCGAGGGCCTTCACCTCGCCCCGCACGATGCGGGAGTAGAAGGGCCACCACACGATGGCGACGGCAATCAGGGTGTGTTGCAGCGAGGGCCCGAGGGCTGCGACCACCGCGATGGCCAGGATAGGCCCGGGAAGGGCGAGGAAAATGTCGGTGATGCGCATCAGCACGTCGTCGATCCAGCCGCCCGCAGTCCCCGCGACAAGACCGATCCCGCCCCCGATAGTCACGCCGGATGCAATGACCTCGAGGGAGGCGAACCAGCTGGTTCGCAGCCCAAAGAGCACCCGGCTGAGGATGTCTCGCCCCACCTCGTCGGTGCCGAGGAGGAAGTGCATGCTGGGACGGGCGAAGGCGTCCCCCGCGATCAGGTTGGGTTTGTAAGGCGCCAGCAGCGGCGTTGCGAAGGCCATCATGGTGATGGCTACCAGCAGCCCAATGGCGACGCGGTCACCGATGGCGGCGCTGGAGCGCCGGCGGCGTCGGACCTTGAAAACGACGCGGGTGCGGAGCGTCCCGACGCTTGGTGGGAGGTAGGGCTCAGCGGTGGCCACGCCGCCCCTCAGGACGCTCAGGACACTCAGGACACTCAGGACACTCAGGACACTCAGGTGACCGAGGCAACGGTGACTTCCTTCGGTCGGGGGGCGCTCGCCGAGGCCCGCACGCATGCCACCGAGCAGGCGCCGAGCGGGACTAGCGGCACGTCGACGGACGAGCACGACTCCAGCGCGATCGGGCAGCGGGGATGGAACGGGCACCCCGACGGCGGATGCAGCGGGCTGGCAGGCTCGCCCCGAAGCGGGGAGCGGGCCACGCCGACCGCGGGGACGGCGCCCAGCAGTGCCTTGGTGTAGGGATGGGTGTGTGAGGTGACGATCTGCTCGGCCGGGCCGATCTCGACGATACGACCCAGGTACATCACCGCGATCCGATCGGCCACCACTCGGGCCGCGCCCAGGTCATGGGTGACGAAGATCATGGCCATACCCAGCTGGCGTCGGATCCGGCCGAGCAGGTTGAGCACGGTGGCGGCCAGCGACACGTCGAGGGCACTGGTCGGCTCGTCGCACAACAGGACCTCGGGAGGAACGATCGTGGCACGGGCCAGGGCGACTCGTTGGCGCTGGCCTCCGGACAGTTGAGCGGCTTTGGCGTCGGCCACTTCGGCGGGCAGGCCCACCAAGGCCAGGGCCTCGCGGACCTTGGCGGCCCGGTCAGCTCGGCCCAGGCCCTCGGCCCGAAGGCGGTCGCCCACCAGTTCGCCGACCTTCAGCCACGGGGTGAGGGACGCCCCGGCGTCCTGGAACACCATCTGGGGGCGGGCGCCGTGGCCGAGCTCGACGGTCCCACCAGTTGGCTCCAGGAGTCCGGCCACCACGCGCAGCAGGGTGGACTTGCCACACCCGCTCTCGCCCACCAATGCCAGCGACTCCCCCTGGGCAACGGTGAGGTCGATGCCCCGCAGGGCATGGAGCCGGTCCTTAGTGCGCCAGGCGTGGCGGATGACGAAGTCCTTCTCGATCCCGAGGAGCCGTACCGCCATGGGCGCTGCGTCACCGGACTTCACCGCCGGTGCCCAGGACTCGGGTAGCTCGGCCGTGGTGGCCACTGAGCCGAGGTGGATGCACGCGGCCACGCCGGGATGGCGACCAGCGGCAATGAGCGGTGGCAACGCCATGTCGCAGGCGTCATCGTGGTGGTCGCAGCGGGGACCGAACGGGCACCCCTCGGGCAGCGCCCGAGGGTCGGGCGGTTCGCCGGGCAGCGTGGGGAGAGGCCCGACCCGGCGCGCCGACAGGGTCAGGCGGGATTTGAGGAGGCCGACACTGTAGGGGTGGGCGGGCGACTCCAAGACGTCAGTGGCCCGGCCGACCTCGGCCAGCCGCCCGCCGTAGAGCACCGCCACCCGGTCCGCGACCTGGGCCGCGACGCCGAGGTCGTGGGTGATCAGGAGGAACGAACAACTGGTGGTGTCGCACAGATGACGCAAAAGTTCCAGGATCTGAGCCTGGACCGTGACGTCGAGCGCGGTTGTCGGCTCGTCGGCCACGACCAGCGAGGGCTCGCCCGCCACCGCCATGGCGATCATCACCCGCTGGCGCAGGCCGCCGGAGAGCTCGTGGGGGTAGGCGTCGACCCTGCGCCGGGCGTCGGGGACGCCCACCGCGTCCAGCAGGCGGATCGCTTCGGACTCAGTACCGGCCGCCTCGGCGACCTGGCGGCCCACGCGCATGGTTGGATTGAGCGAGGTCATCGGATCCTGGAAGACAGCACCGAGATGCTGGGCCCGCAGCCGACGCCGCTCGTCGGCGGTGGCGCGAACCATGTCCAGGCCGCAGACGAGGGCGCGCCCGGTGACGGCCGGGGACGGGTCAACAGGCAGCAGGCCCAACAATGCCAGCCCCAGGACACTCTTGCCGGACCCGGACTCGCCGACCAACCCGAGGATTTCGCGTCTGGCGATCTGCAAGTCGACGCCCCGCAGTGCCGGCACCGCCTGACCACCGCGGCGGAAGGTGACGAAAAGGCCGTCGAGTTCCGCCACCGGCTCAGGCGTCGTTTCCTCTCCCAGCCCGGTGACTGGTAATTCCCGTTCGGCACCCTTGGTGGTGTTGTCCTCAACGGGGCTTGCGGCCGTGGTGCGTGGAGTTTTCCCAGCCCTGTGGTTTTCAATCGGGGCCATAGGCAGACCGTAGGATCCCGGTGTTGCTGGGCCGTCACTGCCAGATGACGACAACGTTCCCCGTTTCTGTCGCAGGACTGTCACCTGTGGAGCGTCAGCCGGCCGAATTCGACGCTGAACACCGTCGGCAGTTGGTGCATCCAGCTGCTGTAGCCGGCCTGGGCCACGACCACGTCCTTGACGTCGGCGATGGTGTCGAAGCAGCCGTTGGCCACCAGGGCGTCGCCCGCCCTGGCGTAGGCCGCCTGGATGTCGGCCGCCGCGGTGAGGTGCTGGCCCTGGTCCATGGCCTGGTCGGCCGTCGGCGCCGAGCACAGCAGCCAGTTGAGGGCGCCGTTACTGGCGTCCGCGGTGTGCATGAAGATGCGCACCCAGGTGTCGGGGTGGGAGGCGTCGGGATTCAGGGTGGACAGCAGCAGGTCGGGCGCTTGGCCGGGGTTCTGGGGCAGCGCGAATGCGACCGCGATCGGCATGGCCCGCACGGTGGCATTCAGGCCCGCGGCGCCGAGCTCGGTCTGGATGATCTCCGCCACCCGTTGGTTGCGGGCGTCGTCGGACGTGTAGGCGATGTCGACGTTCTTGCTGGACAGCGACTGGACGGCCTTTGCCAGCACCGACGGGTCGTACGTCGGCGTGTCGGCCGCCATCGGCACGGGCAGCTCACCGGTGGGGTAGATCTGGGTCGAGAGGGTGGCGTCGCTGCCGTACACGTCGTTGATGATCTGCTGTTTGTTGATGGCCTTCTGGAGGGCGTTGCGCAAGGGCAGGCTCTTGAAAATTCCCTTGTTCTGATTGACCATCAGCATGTTTTTGAGGTTCGCCGGAAACCGCTGCACCTGGAATTTGGGGTTGTGCTCGTAGCTGGCGATGTCGTTCTTGGCCAGGCCATGGATGATCATCTGGAGATCGCCGCTTTGCAGTTTCAGCTGCTGGGTGGAGACGTCCGGAAGGATGGTGATATGGATCTGGGTTACCGCCGGCGTGCCGCCCCACCATTTCGGGAAGGCAGTGAGGGTGTAATGGTCACCGGGCACGAAGTCGCTCATGGTGAACGGGCCGCTGCCCGCATCGTGGGTCTTCAGGTAGGCCTGGTCCAGGTCGGAACCGGCGTGGGCCGCGAGGGTCGCGGAGCTGGAAACCTTGGGCCCGTAGGGCGCGGCCAGGTAGTCCATAAACGGCGCCACCGGAGCGCTGAGGTGCACGACGAACGTGAGCAGATCGGGCGTGTCGTAGCTCGTGACGCTGGCCAGCATGTAGCCCGGTGCTGATACCGAGCCCAGCGCGGTGCGGCGCTGGAAGCTGGCCTTCACATCGTTGGAGGTCATGGCCGTGCCGTCATGGAGGGTGACACCGGGTCGGAGATGGAAGGTGTAGGTCAACCCGTCGGTCGAGGTGTCGAAGCTCTGCGCCAAGGCCGGGATGATTTGGGTGCTGTTGTTGGCATAGGCGACGAGCCCCTCATACACCGAGGTGACGACCGAGTTGCCCTCGAGCTCGTAGAAGATGTCGGGGTCGGGAACCTGCATGTCGGCGACATAGCCCAGGTTCACCACCGCCGGGGCCGTCACGTTGGAAGCGGTGGTGCTGGAACCGGAACTCGACCCGGACGTCGACGAGCTGCTACAGGCCACGGCGAGGAAACCGGTGCACACGGTACCGACCACAGCGCAGCGAAGGGAGTGGGGCACGACTGCTCCTTTCAATGGAGGACGGATCCGCCGTTGACACAGATGGCCTGGCCGGTGACATAGGCCGCCGCGGGGCTGCACAGGAACGCCACGAGGGCGCCGACGTCGGCGGGGGTGCAGAAGCGCCCCGCCGGGATGGCGTCGAGGTAAGAGCGCCGGACGTCGTCGAGTGGCGCAGCACGGAGTTCCGATTCCTGGGTCCGTTCGGCCAGGACCATGTCCGTTTCGGCTGTGCCCGGGCACACCGCGTTCACTGTGACTCCCGCCGGGGCCAATTCGATCGCCGCCGCCTGCGTCAGACCGACGACCGCGAACTTGGTGGCCGCGTAACCGCCGAGGTTGGGCGCGGCCTGGATCCCGAGGTCGGAGGCCAGGTTGACGATGCGGCCCGGCATCTTCTGGTCTCGAAACCACCGGCCCGCGGCCTGCACGCCATGGAAGGTCCCGAGCACGTTGACCTCGACCATGTGGGCCATGTCGGACGCGTCGGTGTCGAGGACGGGTGCGAGCACGGAGACGCCGGCGTTGTTGATCCACGCCGTTGGCCCGCCCAGGCTGACCGCCGCGTCGAGCAGCATCATCGCGGTTGAGGCGTCGGAGACGTTGCCCTGGGTGGCCACGACGCGCTGGCCTGCCGTGGCCGCCGCTGCCGTGGCGAGGGCCGTGGTGGCTTCGATCGCGGCCTGGTCGGAGACCCATCCGAGCACCAAGTCGAAACCAGCCTCGGCCAGCGCCAGGGCGATGCCGCGACCGAGCCCCCGGCCGCCGCCGGTGACCACAGCCACACCTCCCGGGGACCCCATCAGAAGTTCGCCCATCAGAAGCCGCCCATCAGAAGGCCAGCAGGTACTTGTCTCGTTCCCACGCGCTTACCTGGCGGTGATACTCGTCCCACTCGCCCTGCTTCATTTCGGCGTAGGCGCTGACCAGTTGGGGCGGGAAGACCTGATGCACAAGCGGGTCATCCTGAAAGGCGTCCACCGCCTCTTGCAGGTTGCGGGGCAAGCGCACCCGCCCCGCCGGGCCCTGGCCCGCGCCCGCGCGGCCTGGTCCCCAGTCGTAGGTCAGCTCCTCGACCGGCTCGCCCGGATCGAGGCCGAGGCGCACCCCTTCCAAGCCAGCGGCCAGCATGAGGGCCGAGGCCAGGTAGGTGTTGGCGGCCGAGTCCACCCCGCGGTTCTCGATGGCGGGCCGGTTGCGGGGCAGGCGCAGCATGCAGGACCGGTTGTTGTCCCCATAGGCGGCGTAGATCGGCGCCCACGAGACGTTGCCGTCGCTCAGGTTCGGCGCCAGCCGCTTGTAGGAGTTCACGGTAGGGGTGGCGACCGCAGCGAGGGACCGGGCGTGACTGATGATCCCGGCCACGAACGAGTACGCCAGCTTGCTCCACCCGCGGCCCCGGGCGTCATCGTTGTCGCGGAACACGTTCGTCCCGGTCTCGACGTCCTCCAGGCTCAGGTTGAAGTGGTGACCCGATCCCCAGGCATCGGTGTACGGCTTGGGCATAAACGTGGTCAGCAGACCCGCCTGCTTGGCGACCTGCTTCACCATGAGCCGGAAAAAGCTGATCCGGTCAGCCATCTCCAGGACGGGCGCGTATTTGAAGTCGAACTCGTATTGGGCGTCGCCGCCCTCGGCGTCGAAGCTGAACAGCCCGAACCCCGTCTCCTCCATATACCGGGCCATGGGGTCAAGGAAGGGAAGGGCGTCCATGACCGACTCGGCGTCATAGGCCTGGGTGGGGCGCAACTTGCCCGCGTGGGTGAGGGGTTCGAGATAGCCGTCCTCGCGCCCGAGGGACTCGGGGCGGAACACGAATATCTCGGTCTCGACACCCAGATTGCAGACGAATCCTTCCGCGGCCGCCCGGGCTACCTGGCGCTTCAGCACCGAGCGGGTGCAGAGCGCGAACGGCTCGGTCCCCGAGAAGAGCAAGTCAGCCGCGGTCCACGCCACCCGGCGGTCCCAGGGGCACACGACCAGCGTCGCCAGGTCGGGCAGGCCGACGCACTCGTCCTCGTGGGGGGTCATGCGCCCGAGGTCGCCCATGCCCCTGGGGGTGTACCGCTCGGACCCGGCCAGCAGGTTGGGCAGATGGGCAACCGGGACCAGCTTGGACTTGGAGCGGCCCATGATGTCGATCCAGCCACCGATGACGTACTCGACACCGTCTGCGGACAGCTGCTCCGCCACCTTGGCGTGCTCGGGGTCAATCGGCTTAACGGTGTCCATGGGCATCCTTTAGCGGCAGAAAGTTGGGAAAAGGGGCGGCTCCGAGGGGTGGTTTCTCCAACCGTCCCCGTTGCACCAGTTCTGCCAGCGCCGAGACGGTCAGCTCGACCAGTCGGGAACCAAGTTGCGCCGATGCCTCTGAGGGCCGGCCGGTGACGCCGTTGGTGGATAGCGCCGGGGCGGTGTAGCGGAACACCAAGCCGGCGGTGCGGTCCACGTCGTCGGCTGTCGCGGCCTTCTTAATGTCGTAG
>JAUTXM010000373.1 GCA_030838025.1 Acidimicrobiaceae bacterium | reverse complement strand
GGCAACCTGTGCCGCTGCACCGGCTACGGCCGCATCCTGGCCGCAGCCCACGCAGCAGCAGCGGCGGCGGCGGCGGCGCCGGCACCGACGAGCGTCCCATGACCGACATCGCCACCACCCACGCCACCACCCACGCCATCAAGGGCAGGGTCGGGGAAAATGCCTCCCGCCCCGACGGGGGACCCAAGGTGCGGGGGGAGTTCGCCTTCTCCGGCGATCTCTGGGCCGATGGCATGCTCTGGGGCCGTACCCTGCGCTCGCCGCACCCGGCGGCGCGGATCGTCGCCATCGACATCTCGGCCGCCCTGCGCGTTCCCGGCGTCCACGCGGTCGTGACCGCCGCCGACCTGCCCGCATCGGTCAACTACGGGCTGGAGTGGCGGGACCAACCCGTCTTCGCCACCGACGTCGTCCGCTACGTCGGCGAACCGGTCGCCGCGGTGGCGGCCGACCACCCCGAGGCGGCCCGCCAGGCGTGCGAGGCGATCAACGTCGAGTACGAACCCCAGGTCCCACTGCTCGACCCGGCGGAGGCCGCGACGGGGGCGCCCATTCATCCCGACGGCAATGTCTTCCGGCAACTGACGATCCGCCGGGGCGACCCGACGGCCCGAGGCCCCATCGTGGTCGACGGCGACTACGAGGTGGGTATGCAGGACCAGGCCTTCATGGGCCCCGAAGCGGGCCTGGCCATTCCGGCCGACGACGGCGGTATCGACCTCGTCGTTTCCACCCAATGGCTGCACAACGACCGTCTCCAGGTCGCGGAGTGCCTCGGCCTGCCACCTGAGAAGGTACGGCTCTCGCTGGGCGGCGTGGGCGGTGCGTTCGGCGCACGCGAAGACGTGAGCCTGCAGATCCACGCCTGCCTGCTGGCCCAGCGCACCGGCCGGCCGATCAAGATCGTCTACAGCCGGGAGGAGTCGTTCCTCGGCCATGTCCACCGCCACCCGGCGCGCATCTGGATGCGCCACAGCGCCGATGCCGACGGTCGCCTGGTCTCCTTCGAAACCCGGATCCTGCTCGACGGCGGGGCGTACCGGTCGTCCAGCTACCACGTCGTGGCCAACGCCACGTGCTTCAGCGCCGGTCCTTACAAGGTGGAAAACGCCCTGGCCGAAGGCATCGGCGTGCGGACCAACAACCCCCCCTGTGGTGCGATGCGGGGCTTCGGTGCCGTGCAGGTCTGCTTCGCCCACGAAGCCCAGATGGACAAGCTGGCCGCGGCCTGCGGCCTGGACCCGGTGGAGATCCGGCTGCGCAACGCCCTGGCGCCCGGCGACCGGCTCTTGACCGGTCAGGTGATCGAAGGCGTGTTGCCGGTGGCCCGGGTGATCCGCGAAGCCGCCGCCTTGCCCCTCCCGGCTCCCGCCGACGGCGCCGACCCGATGACGCGTCCCGGCGGTGCCGGGCGAATCGCAGATGCGGCCCACGTCCGCCGGGGAATCGGCTTCGCAGTCGGGTTCAAGAACCTGATGTACGCCGAGGGCTATATGGATGGCTCGGCCGCCCGCTGCCGGCTGAGCGACGGGCTGGCCACGGTGACGTGCGCCGCGGCCGAGGTCGGCCAGGGCTTCGTGACCCTCGCCCAGCAGATCGCCCGGACGGTCCTCGGCGTCGAGGACGTGTTGCTGGCGCCGGCCGACACTTCGATCGGTTCCGCGGGATCGAGCTCCGCCAGCCGCCAGAGTTGGATGTCCGGGGGGGCGGTCGAGAAGGCGTGCCAGGCCGTGCGGGCGTCATTGTTGCACCACGTCGCCGACCGCCACGGGCTCGACCCGGCGCAGCTCACGATCACCGACGGTCGTATCACCTCGACCGACGCCGCCCCAAGGATCGATGTCGCGGTCGCCGACGCGGCGCCCGGCGTGGTGTTCGAGGAGGACGCCGAATACCACCACCGGGTCACCCACCCGCTGGACGACGACGGCCAGGGTGACGCCCACGTGTCGCTCGTCTGCGCCGCCCACCGGGCCGTGGTCGACGTCGACCCCGACCTGGGGATCATCCGGGTGGTGCAGGTCGTCACCGGCCAGGACGTGGGCAAGGCGCTCAACCCCCTGCAGGTGCTGGGCCAGATCGAGGGGGGAATCGCCCAGGGGCTGGGCCTGGCAACCATGGAGGAGCTCATCGTGCGCAACGGTCGGATCCTCAATCCCTCCTTCACCGACTACCTCATCCCCACGGCGCTCGACATGCCCGAGGTCGTAGCCACGCTGGTCGAGGAACCCGAGCCCGGCGCCCCCTTCGGCGCCAAAGGGGTAGGCGAACCCCCGACCATCTCCTCGACGCCGGCCATCGTGGCGGCGTTGCGGGCGGCCACCGGCAAGGCGCTCACCCGGGTGCCCGTCCGCCCCCAGGACATCGCCCTGGGCGAACGCACATGAGCGAGATCCTCGACGTCGACCTGCTGGCATTCGAACAGGGGGCGGGCCCGGCTCGCCGGGCGGTCGTCGACGGGGTGATGCGCAGCCTGGGCACCGGCTTCGTCTACACGTCGCACGACTTACCCGAGGCGCTACTGGACGAGGCGTACGCGATGCTGGCGGCGTTCTTCGCCCTACCGGCCGACGCCAAGGCCCGGTGGGTGGCACCCGAGAGCCACGGCCAGACCGGCTACACCGGCCTTCTCGTCGAGACGGCCGCCGGTGCCGAGCAGGCCGACTGGAAGGAGATGCTCAACTGGGGCACCGACCTCCCCCGAGCCCACCCCCTCCGCCGGCGCTACCCCAGCCACTACCACGACCAAGTCCTGCCCGAGGCCGCCGTGCCCGGCATCACGGCAGTCCTACGAACGTTCCACCAGCGGGTCCACGACATCCAGCGCCGGTTCCTCCGGATCGTCGCGGTCGGGCTGGGATGCGACGAGTCGTTCTTCGACGATCTCTTGGAGGACGGCTCCAATCTCACCCGGGCCATCCACTACCCACCCATGGCCACCGCCCCCGAACCGGGCCACGTGTGGGCCGCCCCCCACACTGACATCAACCTCATCACCGCCCTCCCGCGAGCCAGCGGCCCGGGCCTGCAGCTCCTGACCCCCGACGGCTGGGCCGCCGTCGATGCCCCGCCGGGCCAGGTCATCATCAACAGCGGCATCATGCTCGAACGCCTGACCAACGGCTCCATCCCCGCCGGCGTCCACCGGGTGGCGGCCCCAGCGAAGAAGGCCGGGGGGCCAACGGCCGACCGCTACTCGGTGGTCCAGTTCTGCCACCCGGCGCCGTGGTTCGTGCTCAGCCCGCTGCCTTCATGTGTCACGCCCGAGCATCCCGCGCGCTACGGCGCCATCGAATCGGGCGCCTTACTCGAACGGGTCCTCTGGGACATCAACATGATGTCGCCCGGCTAATTTTCTTCCCATGGAAGCCTCCCATGGCCCTGACCGCGAGGTGTTGACCTGGGCCGGCTTCGGCGAGGCCAGCCGGGCGTTGGCCCAGCAGGTGGCCGACAGCGGGTTCCGGCCCGACCTGGTGCTGGCCATCGCCCGGGGCGGCCTGGCCGTGGCCGGCGCGCTGGCCTACGCCCTGGCGGTGAAGAACTGCTTCGCCATGAATGTCGAGTTCTACACCGGCGTCGACGAGCGCATCGACGTCCCGGTGATGCTGCCGCCGATGCTCGACCTGGTCGACATCACCGGCCTGCGGGTGCTCGTCGCCGACGACGTGGCCGACACCGGCCGGACGCTCGAACTGGTCCACCAGGTCATCGACAGCAACGTGAGCGAAGCGCGCTGTGCCGTGCTCTACCAGAAGCCCCGATCGGTGATCGACTGCCACTACGTCTGGCGGCGCACCGACAAGTGGATCAACTTTCCCTGGTCGACCGACGACCCGGTCTGGGTCCCCGAACCGCTCCACCCCGAGCCGGTCTGATCCTGGGGCAGCAGCCGTAGGCTTGCCCGATGCTCGTCGACGCCGACGCCTACCAGCACGCCGTCACCCGGTTCCGGGAACAACGCATCGCCCTGCCCACCTTCGCCCAGCTGGCCGACCCGTCGACCATCGCGCCGGCCACCTCCGCCGCCCTCGGCCGCATCGACCGCAATGCCCCCGACCCGGCCAACCTGTTCCGGGTCCACTGGCACAACCACGGCCTGGCCACCCACCCGGGCCGCACGCCAGTCCCCGACCACCTGGTGCTGCCGCCGTCGCTCACCGGCGTCGCCGCCCCGATCGTGCTGCTGCTCGGCAATCGTTTCCCCCTGATCGGCGCCCACAAGGTGCTGGCCGCCTACGCCTGCCTGGCGCCGCAGATCGTGACCGGCCAATTCGACCCGACCTGGCAACGGGCGGTGTGGCCGTCGACGGGAAACTACGCCCGAGGGGGCGTCGCCATCTCCCGGCTCATGGGCTGCCGGGGCATCGCGGTCCTACCTGAGAACATGAGCCGGGCCCGCTTCGCCTGGCTGGACGCCTGGGTCGCCGACCCGGCCGACATCATCCGCACCCCCGGTTCGGAGAGCAACGTCCGCGAAATCTACGAGGCGTGCGACGAGTTGGCCGCCGACCCGGAAAACGTGGTCTTCAACCAGTTCAGCCAGTTCGCCAACCATCTGGTCCACTACCAGGCGACCGGCCAGGCCGCGGCTCGTGTTTTCGATGCGCTGCCCGCCGGCGGTCGGCTGGCGGCGTTCGTGGCCGCGACCGGCTCGGCGGGCACCATCGGGGCCGGTGACTACCTGAAGGAGCGCTACGGATCGCGCACGGTGGCGGTCGAGGCGCTCGAATGCCCGACCATGCTGTACAACGGCTTCGGCGAGCACAACATCCAGGGGATCGGCGACAAGCACATCCCGCTGATCCACAACGTCATGGCCAACGACGCTGTGGTCGC
>JAUTXM010000349.1 GCA_030838025.1 Acidimicrobiaceae bacterium | reverse complement strand
CGAGCAACGTGACGGCCACGCAGACCGGCCGCCCTGACGCCTCGCGCAACGTCCGGTTGGCCACTGATCCGTGCACGTAGATGAACTCCCCCACCCGCGTGTGCATGATGGGCAGCACCCGGGGGCCTGACTCGGTGGTCACCGCCAGATGGGCAACCAGAGCCTCGTCGATGATGGCGTGCACGACCTGACGGTCGTACCTGCCCCGGGCAGCCAACCGGCGAGTGGTGCTCCGCTCGGTCCTCGGGTACTCCCCTGAGTCGTCAGTCGCCACCTGGGCACGGTACCAACCGTGCCTGATTGGCCGTCAGCCTTTTCGACCCGAGACCTACTCGGTCGGCGTCGCGCCCACGCCGGCCGGTTCTGACTCGAACGGCCACCGTTCCGCGTCCGCCCACAACCGCTCGAGGTCGTAGAACTTGCGCACCTCGTCCAAGAAGACATGGACCACGAAATCGCCGTAATCCATGAGGACCCACCGGGCGTCGTCCAACCCCTCGATCCGCAGCGGCGAGGGTCCCCCGTCCTGCTTGACCTTCTCCTCGACCTCTTCGGCGATCGTGCGTACCTGCCGGGCGTTCGTCCCACTCGTGATGACGAATGCATCGGTGATCTTGAGCAGCGGCTCGACGGCGAGGATCAGCGTGTCCTCGCCTTTCTTGGCCGCGGCCGCGCGCGCCGCGACGACGCTCAGCTGGCGCACGTCGTCGATCGAAGGCCGGTTGGTCACTGGCGACTCCCTTGGGTCATGTGGCTATCTCCTTTGTCACTGCTGATTTGTCACTGCTGATTTGTCACTACTGATTTGTCACTACTGATTTGTCACTACTGACAGGATGCCCGTCCGCACGCCCTGCAGCCCCTGATTTCCACTGATGCTGCCCGCGCCGGTGGCGAGCCACTGCTGGGCCAAAACGGCGACCGTGACGATCAGCGCCACCAGCATGAGCAGCATCACCAGCATCTGCTGGCGCCCCAGCCGGCGTCGCTCCCGGCGCCGCCGCTGGCGCTCGCCCGTTCCCACCAGGGGCAGGGCGATCACCTCGGGCAGCGGTCGCACCGGAGGAGCCATGGTCATCCGCTAGTAGCGTACAGACCCCGGGCTCGCAAACAGTGCACCGCCGCCTCGGGCACCAGATAGTCGAGCGGCCGCCCTGTTGCCGCCCGTGACCGCAGGTCGGTGCTCGAGATCTCGAGATTGGGAACGGTCACTTCTTCGACCCGCCAACCGTCGCCGTCGAGCCCCGCGGGCCTCCCCGCCCCCGGCCGGTTGACGACGACCAACGTCGCCAGGCGCTGAATGTCCTCCCACCGATCCCAGGTCGTGAGCTCGGCCGCCACGTCCCACCCCACGATCAGAAACAGCGACGCACCGGGATGGAGCGACGCCAGCTCGACCATGGTGTCGGCCGTGAACGACTCACCACCCCGATCCATTTCGAGGCGGCCCGCCTCGAGACCCTCGACACCGCCGACGGCCGCCTCGACCATGGCCCAGCGGTCCTCGGCCGGGGTGACGACCCGCTGGCCGGTCTTTTGCCACGGCAGGTTGGCGACCATCAGGATGACCCGGTCCAGATGGAGCGCGTGGCGAGCGTTGACCGCCGCCACCAGGTGCCCGACGTGGATGGGGTCGAACGTCCCGCCCAGCACCCCGATGCGAGGCGCCACGTCGACCGGCAGGCCCACCGCTTAGGTTCCCGCCAATGCGGCCACGACCGGCGCGAAGTCCTCGATGTTCTCGTCGTGCACGACCATGTAGCTAAAGCCGTATTCCTCCCGCCGGGAGAGCAGCGTCTCGCAGATCTCCTCGACCGTCCCGACCAGTGCGATGGGCGAGCCCGCCACCTCGTCGGGCGTCAGGCCGAACAGGGACGCGGCGTCGTCGAGGAACCGGTCCCGGTGCTCGGTCACCTGCACCGCGAAGATGAGCACTTGGAACTCCAGCTCGGCCAGCCGGGCCCCGGCGGCCTCCTTGACCCAGTCCACCCGCTCCCGGAAACGAGCCGCCACGGCCGACTGGGCGGTGGCCAGCCCGACCACGCCCTCGGCCAGGCTGGGACTGAATCCCACGATCTCGGCCTCCCGGGCCGCGATCGACAGGACTCGTTTGCCGCCGCCGCCGATGATGATCGGCGGGTGGTCGGTCCCCGCGGGCATGGGCACGCCATGGGCGCCGTTCACCGAGTAGTACTTCCCCTCGAAGGTCGACCGACCCGTCGACCACAGGTCGCGCATGATGTGCAGGCCTTCGACCATGCGGTCGATTCGTACCCCGGGTGGGTCGAACGCCATGCCGGCCTGCTCGTAGTCCGAACGCTGCCATCCGGCGCCGAGGCCGAACTCGACGCGCTCCTCGCTCACGATGGCCAGCGTCGCCACCTCCCGGGCCAGGAGGACCGGGTGGCGGTAGTCGTTGTCGAACACCAGTGACCCCACCCGCAGGGTGCTCGTGGCCTCGGCCGCGGACGTGAGGGCGACGAGGGGCGCCCACTGGCTGCCGAAGTGGTCGGGCAGGAACAATGTCGAGTAACCCAGGTCCTCGATCTGGCGCGCCTTGGCCCGCCATTCGGCACCGTCACCTGCACCGGAGAGCTGAACGCCGAAACGGAACGACTGCACGGCGGGAGCGTAGTTCCGATACTGCATTGCCCTAGGCCCCGTTACTGCGCCACCCTAGAGGGGTGGACCAGACCTGGACTCCGAGCTCGTGGCGCGACCTACCGGCCGCTCAGCAACCCGACTGGCCCGATCCGGCCGCCCTGGAACACGTCTACAAGCAATTGTCGACGCTCCCACCACTGGTCTTCGCGGGCGAGGCCAACCGCCTGCGCTCCTCGCTGGCCCAAGTGGCATCCGGCGGAGCTTTTCTCCTCCAAGCCGGTGACTGCGCCGAATCCTTCGGTGACTTCACCGCCGACGCCATCCGCGACAAGCTGAAGGTCATCCTGCAGATGGCGGTCGTCCTGACCTATGGGGCGGGCGTGCCGGTCGTGAAGCTGGGCCGCATCGCGGGCCAGTTCGCCAAGCCCCGGTCATCGCCGACGGAGCTGGTCGGGGGGGTGGAGCTGCCCAGCTTCCGGGGTCATCTGGTAAATGACGACGCTCCTACCGCCGAGGCCCGGGTCCACGATCCGACCCGGATGTTGTCGGCCTACCATCAATCGGCTTCCACTCTCAACCTCTTGCGAGCCTTCACCACGGGTGGCTACGCCGACTTGTCGCATGTGCACAAGTGGAACCAGCAGTTCGTGGCGTCGAGCAGCCAGGGCCGGCGCTATGACGCCATCGCGGGCGAGATCGACCGGGCGCTGCGGTTCATGCGGGCGTGCGGGATCGACCTGCAAGGCGAGGCGACCCTGCACCAGGTCGATTTCTGGACCAGTCACGAGGCGCTGGTGCTCGGCTACGAGGAGTCCCTGACCAGGCAGGACTCGTTGTCGGGTCAGTGGTACGACTGCTCGGCGCACCTGCTGTGGGTGGGCGAGCGCACCCGCCAACTCGACGGCGCCCACCTCCGGTTCCTCGCCGGTGTGGCCAACCCGGTGGGCTGCAAGCTCGGACCCACGGCGACGGTCGACGAGGTGATCGGGATTTGCACGGCGCTTGACCCGGATCGGGTTCCCGGCCGGTTGATGCTGATCGCCCGGATGGGCGCGGGCAAGACGCCGCAGGTGTTGCCGGCGTTGCTCCAGGCGGTGCGCGACGCCGGCCATCCCGTGCTCTGGGCGTGTGACCCGATGCACGGCAACACGTTCACCAGCCCCGGCGGTCGCAAGACCCGGCGCTTCGACGACGTGCTCACCGAGATCGGGGAGTTCTTCGCGGTATGCCGGGCCGAGGGTGTCTGGCCAGGAGGGGTGCACGTGGAGCTGACCGGTGACGACGTGACCGAATGCCTGGGCGGCGCGGGAATCGAGGAGATCCTGGAGGACCACCTCAACATCCGTTACACCAGCGCGTGCGATCCTCGGCTGAATGCCCGCCAGTCACTCGACCTGGCCTTCCAGGTGGCCGAGCTGCTGCGCCGCAACTGACTTCGGTCAATTGTGGCGCCGCGGCGTCGGGTTCGACCGGTCAGGCGTGCGTGATCCAGATGTCGGCACTGTCAAAATTCTCGTCGACCCCGGGTTCGACGTCGGCGTCGAGAATCGGGCCTTGTGCGCTGCACGTTCCCTCGCCCAGCTCGACAGGCTCGTCCGTGTCGTTGAAGACGTTGCTCGCGGAGAACCCGGGCGGGATGTCGTCACACTTGCTGTCGACGGCGTCGTTGCCGCGAAAAACGGCCACGCCGCGTCCGGTCTCATCGAGGCCGGTGAACAAACAGATGAATCCCGTACGTGTGTTTGCCGGACAGAAGCTTTTGATCACTTTCGTCGATCCGAAGAAGTACAGGTCACCGGCGGCATTTCGCGTGAAGGACACCGGCCTCGCGGCGTGGGCCGAAATGGTCGATGTGTGCAATAGCAATCCGGACAACACCATCGCGGCAATCGCCCACCGTGAAGCAACTCGTCGTACTCCGCCCATAACTTTTCCTTTCGTCGACCCAAGAAAGTCCATGAAGGGTTGCATGTTCGCACAGCCGGAGCCGTGACGAATGCAGGAGTTCGCCCCGCCAGGGCAGACTGAGGGTATGGCGGCTCCGTCGGGGCTGGTGACGCTCATGTTCACCGATATAGAGGGCTCGACCAAGGCGTGGGAAGCGCATCCCGTGGCCATGAAAGCAGCGCTGGCGCGCCATGACGAACTTCTCCGCGCCGAGATCGAGGGCGCGGGCGGCTACGTGTTCAAGACTGTGGGCGACGCATTCTGCGCCGCCTTCCAGGAGGCGTCGGTCGCACTCGGCACGGCCGTCGTCCTCCAGCAGGTATTGGCCACCGAGACGTGGCCCGAGGCGACGCCGATCCGCGTACGGATGGCCCTTCACTCGGGCAACTGCGAGGAGCGCGACGGGGACTACTTCGGCCCGGTGGTCAATCGAGCGGCACGATTGGAGGCCGTCGCCCACGGGGGGCAGCTAGTGGTGTCGCGAGTGACTGCCGAGCTGGTCGGCGACCGCCTCCCCGAGAGCGTCTCGCTGCGGGATCTCGGGGACCATCGCCTGAAGGACCTGGGTCGTCCGGAGCGGGTGTTCCAGGTCTGCGGCGACGGCATGCCCAAGGAGTTCGCCCCGCTGCGCTCGCTCGACAACCCCGGGCTCCGGAACAACCTGTCGGAGCAGGTCTCGAGCTTCGTGGGCCGCGACCGAGAACTCGCTGAGATGCGCCGCATGCTGCAGGGCGCTCGCCTGGTGACCCTGGCGGGACCCGGAGGGGTGGGCAAGACCCGCCTGGCCTTGCAGGCGGCGGCGGAGCTGCTGGACGGCTCGGGTGACGGCGTCTGGTTCGTGGATCTGGCACCGATCGAGGATCCGACGCTCGTGGCGGCTTCGGTGGCCAAGGTGCTGTGGGTTCGAGAGGAACCGGGCCGCCCGCTGACCGAAACGCTCATCGAAGCCCTTCGGGATCGCAAGCTGCTCGTCGTCCTGGACAACTGTGAGCAGGTCATCGCGACCGCGGCATCGCTTGCCGAGGAGATGATCCGGAAATGCTCGCGAGTGATCCTGATTGCCACCAGCCGCGAACCGCTCGGGATCGGTGGCGAACACGTCTTCCGGGTCCCGTCGCTTTCGGTCCCCGGGCCCGACGATGACCCAAGCGCGCTGGCCGGATCGGAGGCGGTGCGGCTGTTCGTCGAGCGGGCCGGCCAACAGAAGCCGGGCTTCGCGCTCGACGGCGACAACGCGGTGCTCATCGGCCGCCTGTGCCGCCGGCTCGACGGGATCCCTTTCGCCATCGAACTGGCGGCGGCGCGGCTGCGCTCGCTGTCGGTGCGCGACCTCGACCGGCATCTCGACAAGCGCTTCCGACTTCTCACCGGTGGCTCGCGAACGGCGCTTCCCCGCCAGCAGACGCTCCAGGCGCTCATCGACTGGTCGCACGACCTGCTGTCGCAGGCCGAACAGGCGGTCCTGGCCCGCCTGTCGGTATTCGCCGGCGGGTTCGACATGGAAGCCGCCGAGGCCGTCTGCCCCGGCGACGAAGTGGACGACTTCGAGGTGATGGGCTACCTCGACACCCTCGTCGACAAGAGCCTGGTGCAGGCCGACGACACGACGGGCACGGTCCGCTTCCGCCTGCTCGAGACGATGCGGGACTATGCCGCCGCCAAGCTGGCGGAGCGGGGCGAGGCCGAGCGGGTCCGGGTGGGCCGGACCCACCGCGATTACTTCCTTGCCTTGGCCGAGGCCGCCCAACCCCATCTGGATGGGCCGGGCGAGGTCGAGTGGGCCGACCGCCTGACCCTCGAGCTGGACAACCTGCGTGTCGCGCTCAACGAATGCCTGACCGATCCCGACCACGCCCCGGGGCTGCGCCTGGCCTGTGCCCTCGAGGTGTTCTGGTTCGTGCGGGGTCACGGCGTCGAAGGCGCCGACACGCTGCGGAGCCACCTCGGTCGGCCTGAGGCGCAGGCGCCGACCCTGCTGCGAGGACGGGCCCTGGCGGTGGCCGCCCGCCTCGTCGGCAAGTACCTGGCCGACTACCCCGCCGCCGTGGCATTGGCCGACGAGGCCCGGGCCATCGCCGAGGCCGAAAACGACGACGCGCTCACCTCGGCGTCGCTCCTCGTGCTGGCCACGACCCGGACCCGTCTGGGCGACCACCGGGGTTGTCTCGACCTGATCGAGGAGGCGCTGCCGGGCGCGTGCCGGCTGAGCGACCCCCGGCCGGCCGCACATCTCCACAACCTTCGGGGCCTGGCGCGGTACGAACTGGGCGAGGACGGTCGGGCGTCGTTCGAGGAGGCCGCAACCCTGTACCGCCGCGGAGGCGATCGAGCAGGGGCCGCGGGTGCCATGACCAACACCGGGCTGGTCGCGCTCAACGCGGGCGACATCGAGACGGCCCGGGCGCTGCTCGGTGAGGCGCTGCGGGTCTTCAGGGAACTGGGAGACCGGGAGGCGTCGGTCTCGTGCGCCGGCAACGCGGGATTTCTCGCCTATCTCGACGGGGACACCACGGCGTCGGGCCAGCTGTTCCGGGAATGCCTCTACACGGCCCGGCGCATCGGGGCCCGTCCGCTGGTCGCCTACGCCATACTTGGCTTGGCCCTGACCGCCTCACGCAACGGCGAGGGCCAACGGGCTGCGACGCTGCACGGCGTGTTCGACGCCCTGTTCGACGACTTGGGGGCCGCCGTCGAAGGCCTCGAGGCCCGCTTGCGCGCCGAGGATCACACCCGCCTGCTCGGCGTCCTCGGTGACGGCCCCTTCGAGGTCGCCTATCAGGACGGTCGAGCCCTGCCCCTCGACAACGCCCTGGCGCTGGCCGGCCAATCGTCCTGACCAACGCGGCCGCCTGGCCGGTACCGGCGCGGTGTGTGTGAACTCTAAAGTATGAACATCGGTACTTTACAGACTAGGCTGTGTCAGGCCGCCGACGGGGTGGCGCCCGCACGCGTTGGCCGGCGCCATCGGTAGCCCGACCACCGAAGACCGACCACCGAAGGAGGAACCGGCATGAGGAAGTTCTCGGTGCGGCCCGCCATCACGTTGCGGGGACGCAAGTTCAAGGGGCTGCGGGGGTGGGCCGGCAAGCCCAGTCACCCGCCGTTCACCGACTTTCCCGTCGCCGCCTACGTCCTGGCCGCTGTGTTCGATGTCATCTCCGTCGTCGGCGGTTCGAGTCACTCCTGGGCCGGGGAGTTCTTCCACGCGGCGACCTACGTGTTCATCGGCGGGGCCGCGGTGTCGCTGCTGGCCGCCCTGACCGGGTGGTGGGACTGGCTCAAGTCCTCCCAGCCCGGCAACCAGGCCCGCCGGACGATCAACACCCATGCGGTGATCATGATCACCGTGACCGTGCTGGCCCTCGCGGATATCGCGTGGCGGCTGAACGTCTATCACAGCGCGTCGTGCACCGGGGTCGGGCTGGCGGTGCTGTCAGCCGTCGTGGCGATCCTGGTGTCGCTCGGAGCGACCTACGGCGGGACGCTGGTGTTCGACTACGGCTTCAACGTGGAGACGGCCGGCGACCACCCCGTGTGGCACACGTCCGAAGACGACGTGTTCCCTGGCCACGAGTGACCGCCCCCTGGTAGCGCCACCCGCCCCGGCATCTCTATTTCAACAGGTTGTCGAGCGCGATCGCGGCGCCGACCAGCACCGCGCTCAGCCCCATCGCTTGGATGGCCTTGCGGATGCGCCGGTACTTTCGCAGCACGATCGAGCTGATGTCGAAGAGCCGGTCGGCCAGGCGGTCAAGGTCGTCGGGACGGCTGGCCACGGCCACCAGCGCCGCCCCCAGCTCGGCCCGGATGGCCTGGCGGTCCTTGTTCTTTCCGCCGTACATGGCTGCATGCCCGAAGTAGTTCAACCGGTGCTTCTCGGCGTCGCCGCCCAACTTCGGCATGAGCGACATCGACAGCCAGTAGACGCCCGCGGCGGCGGCCGCGAATCCCAGCCACAACAGCGCCTGCGCCACCGGCGATTTGAGACTGCCGGGGCTCGCTTTGCCGCTGACGAGCGCCGAGATCACCGCCCCGAGCGCGATCACCGCTGCGCTCAGGAGCCAGACCGACTTGGCCTCGGCTTGCGCCAGCTCCTGGCGCGCTTCTTGCATCAGGCCCTCGGCCAACCGGGTCACCGCCGAAAGCGAAATGTCCTGCGCCGCGGCCACCGGGAGCACCTGTGGTCCGAGACCCGGGTCGAGCGGCGAACTCACGATGCCATCTGCCAAACTCCCACTCCCTCGCCGCCGAACAGGCCGGATTCTACGCCGCCGGTCCCCGCGCAAGAAAGGGCGGTTCGTCGGCCCGACGGTCACCGCTCGGCCGTGGAGCCCGCCGGCCGTGGGACCCCGCCGTCCCTGGACCCCGCCGGCTCTAGGACCGCCGGCCGTGGGACCGCAAGGATGACGGCCGGCTTCTTCAGTCTGGCGGGGCGCGCCCGCAGGTCTCGACGAGACGGTCAGCGAGCCATGGCGGCGACGAACTTTGCGGCATCGATGGTTCCGACGCCGCTCGCCAGGTCATAACCCGCTACCGCCTGGAATCCCGTCACGGTGGTGTCCACCTCGCTCGGCGTCCCGCAACTGGACGAGCAGAACACCAGGCTGTTGTTGCCGCGCGTGATGTCCGGCATTCCCCGGCTGGCATCCTGACCCGGGTGGGCGTACAGCGCCGGGTTCAGCCAGCCGAGCCGGTGGCCCGCTGCCTGGTCGGCGATGGCGACGATGCCCGCGAACAGCGGCGATGCCTCGCTGGTGCCACCCACGATGTGCCACTGCGGGCCGCACAACGGCGGCATCCCAGTCGAGGGGTTGTTACGGCTGTAGTCGCAGAAGCTGTAATAGAAGACCACACCCCCGTCGACCGCGGCACTGAGGCTGACGTCCGGCGTGCCTCGGGCGGCGCCGACCTTGTCGCGCACGTGATCTTGGAAGGCGGGCCGGGCGAAGACCGTGGAAAGCCCACCACCGCCGGCCCCGAACCCGTCGTTCCAGACCACGTCGGGAGCCAGGCGATTCCCGGCGTTGTCGAGCAGGAGTTGCGTGCCGCCTATCGACGTCACGAGCGGATCAGACGACGGCCACGAATTCACGCGGAATGGGTAGCAGCAGCTGAAATCCGACTCGAGGTCGGTGGCTCCGAAATCGCCGGAGGACCCGAGCACCGTGACGTTGTGCGCCTGAGCGTTGACGAACGCGCTGCGCAGGTTGAGGATCTCCTGGGGGCTGTTGAACGTCTGCTCGGTGGCACCGAAGCTCTGGCTGATGACGTCGCCCAGATTGTGGTTGATCACATAGTTCTCGGCCTGGACGATCTCGGGAAAGCCCTGCACCCCTTCGGTTTCCGACTGGGGCGTGGCCACGAGGAGGATGTTGGCTCCCGGGGCCATGGCATGGGACCACTCGACATCGAGGGTGGTCTCGACCGCCCAACCCGATCGGTCGCTCGCGCCGAACGGGTCGGACGGGAAGGCGGGCACCGCACCCGCAGGCTCGATCTCGTGGAAGCTCGGTGGATCCGGCAGCCCGAAGGTCTGGTCGAAGTGCTGCAAGTCGGCGGCGATCGTGGGCGAGCCGAAGGCATCGACGATCACGATGGTCGAGCCCGCGCCGGTCAGGCCCTGGGCGTACAGGGCGTTGAGATCGTAGGCCCGCTGGAACTGGGCCGGTTGATAGCAGGAGATGCCAATGTTGGCCCGGCAGTACTGGGTGTCAGGGGGAAAGCTGAGTGTCTGCTTCAGTACGTGGGTGGGGGCAAACGGCATCACTCGCGCCGCCTGGCTGACGGCGTGGGCGGCATTGGCGGCTGCACCGGCACCAGGGGACATCACTCCGATCCCGACCAGGGCAACCGATGCCAGGACCGAACGACTACGACGTAGGTGCATGACCCCTCCTTCGACCCTGCCCACTCCGGCCGGTGCGGGACGAGCCGGTAGGCGCGAATCTACGTCCGGCCGGTCAACCTACAGACCTGAAGATTCCTGAACTAGTGTCGGTACCCATACGGGTCGTCGAACTCCCAGCGACAGCGGTCGGCACCATCGGCCATCGTCTCGACCTCCGCCAGCAAGTCGTCGAAGAAGGCCCGCTGGACCTCCTCGTCGGACTCACGCGGCCACGCGATGGTGCTGAACATCCAGGCATCAGGAAATGCGCCGTCGATCTCGCCGATCATCGGCTCACCAGGGGCGACCAGACGCCAGGCGTAGTCCTTTCCGAGGCGGCCGACGAACAGAATCTCGTCCGGCCCCGGCTTGGCCGTCATGATGGCGTCAAATACCTCGTCTTCGGTCACTGCCACCTCCTGTCGGCGCAAGCCACGATTGGCGTCGTCGCCCCTCGACGATATCAGCGGCTCCGGCGCTGGCCCCCCTTGCCGGCAATCCCAGTCGAGAAAACAAAACCCGGAAGTAGTTGATCAACTAACTCGACTTTGATTGACTGTACCCGTGGAGACGCTCCAGATCGATCCTGCCATCGCCGCGGACATCGCCGCTGACATCGCCAAGTTCGAGACCGTCCTGGCCCAGTTCCTGGCCGGTGAGATCGAAGAAGACGTGTTCCGGATCTTCCGCCTCAACAACGGCATCTATGGCCAGCGCCAAGGCGGCTACAACCAGATGGTCCGGGTCAAGGTCCCGTACGGATCACTGGTGCCCGAGCAGCTCGAGATGCTGGGCTACATCGGCGACACCTACAGCCGCGGGTGGGGCCACATCACCACCCGGCAGAACATCCAGTTCCACTTCGTGCCTCTGGAGCGGATCCCCCAGGTGATGCGTGACCTGGCAAGCGTCGGGCTCAACACCCGGGAGGCCTGCGGCGACACCGTTCGCAACGTGGCCGGGTGCCACCTGGCGGGAGCGTGCCCCTTCGAGGTGCTCGACATCAGCCCCTGGGCCGAGGCCACGTACCGCCACTTCCTCCACCACCCCTATGGGCAGCGCCTGCCCCGCAAGTTCAAGATCAACTTCTCGGGCTGCGCCACGGACTGCGGTCAGGCCATGTTCAACGACGTCGGCGTGGTCGCCGTCGGACAGCCTCGCGAGGACGGCACGGTCGAGCCCGGTTTCCGCGTGTTCGTCGCCGGTGGGCTGGGCGCCAACCCTCACGCGGCGTTGGCACTCGAGCCGTTCACGTCCCGCCAGGACCTGCTGGCCACCATCGAAGCCTGCCTGAGGACCTTCGACCACTACGGGAATCGGGACAACAAGCTGCGCGCCCGGATGAAGTGGCTCGTCGACACGCTCGGCATCGACGAGCTGCGCCGCCGGGTGCTGAAGGAACGCAAAACCCTGATGGCGTCGAGCACGTGGCCCGGTGGCATCCCGCCGCTGGTCGCCGAGCGTGGTGATGCCCCAGCCGGCATCGGCGCAGGGACGACCCCGACGCCGGTGGGCTCGCCCGTCACGCTGCGCCTGGGCCCGGGCGACAGTTACCAGCGTTGGGAGACGGCCAATGTCGTGGTCGGGGTGGCCAAGGGCACCGTGTCGGCCTACGCCTTCTGCCGCCTGGGCGATATCACGTCGGACCAGTTCCGCTCGCTGGCGGCCATCCAGCGGGAGTTCGACCTCGAAGTTCGGGTGACCAACCGCCAGAACGTGGTGTTCCGGGGCCTGGCACCGGACCAGCTGTCGTTCCTGCACGCCCGTTTGGCGGTCATCGGCATGGCCGAGCCCGGTGCCGAGCTGGCGCGCGATGTGGTCGCCTGCCCGGGTGCCGACACCTGCAACCTGGCGGTCACCCAGAGCCGGGGCCTGGCCGACGCCATCGGCGTGGCGCTGGAAAGCGCCGGGCTGGCCGACATCGGCGGCGTCAGGATCAACATCTCGGGCTGCACCAACTCCTGCGGCCAGCATCACATCGCCGACATCGGTTTCTTCGGAGCCGAGCGCCGGGCCCACGGCCAGTCGGCTCCGGGCTACCAGATGCTGCTGGGCGGCCACGTGGGCCAGACCCAGATCGAGTTCGGCGCCAAGGCGTTGCGGTTGCCCGCCAAGGCGGCGCCCGAGGCTGCGGTGCGGGTCATCGGGCGATTCGCGGGCGAGCGGGTGGCGGGCGAGACCTTCGCCCACTGGCTCGACCGGGTGGGCGGGCCGTCGGTGGTCGGCGCCGAGCTGAAGGAGCTCGACGTGTGGCCCACCCCGGAGGAACGCCCCGATTTCTACGTTGACTACGACGAGACCGGGCCCTACGTGGCCGAGGTCGGTGCCGGCGAGTGCGCCGGCACCTGACGGACTGACGGAATCACCGCCCTGACCGCCCTACTCCCCTGCAAGGAAGGGTCCACGCTCCGATGAGCCTCCTGCACACATCCGACCTCACGACGGCGGAGCTGGCCGAGATCGCGGCTCGCTTCGAGACGGCGTCGGCCAGCTCGGTGATCCGTTGGGCGGTGGACAACTTCCACCCCCACCTGTGCCTGACGGCATCGATGACCGACGCCGTGCTGATCGACCTGGCCGTCAAGGTGGAGCCGTCGATCGAGGTGGTGTTCATCGACACCGGGTACCACTTCCCCGAGACGCTGGAGACGGTCGAGGTGGTCAGGCGGCGCTACGGCCTCAACCTGCGGGTCATGACCGCGCTGCCCCAGGCCGAGGAGCTGTGGCGGGTCGACCCCGAGAACTGCTGCTCGGCCATCAAGAGCGGCCAGCTGGACCGGGCGCTGTTCGGCAAGCAGGCCTGGATGAGCGGGGTCCGACGAGACGAGTCGCCGAGCCGGGCCGCCACCCCCATCGTGCATCACGACATCCGGGGGCTGATCAAGATCAACCCGCTGGCCAACTGGACCGATCTCGATGTGTCGGGCTACGTCGAGGATCACGACATTCCGGTCAACCCGCTGGTCGATCAGGGTTACCTGTCGATCGGTTGCTGGCCGT
>JAUTXM010000340.1 GCA_030838025.1 Acidimicrobiaceae bacterium | reverse complement strand
ACCGGACCGCCGTGGCGCTGGCCGCTGCGTCCGTCTTGCCGGGCGGCGCCGCCCTGGCGCGCGTCCCGCTGCGGAACACCACCCCCGCACCGACCATCGCCCTCGCCCTGGCCGCGATCGTCACCCTGCTGGCCGCCACCGGCACCCGGGCCACCGCCGCGATCGCGGCGGGGTCGGCCAGCGTCGGCTTCGAGGTCTTTCACACCCGGCCCGACGGGGCGCTTGTCATCACCCGGCCCCAGGATCTGCAGACAACGGGGCTCCTTCTGGCCGTGGGCCTCATCGTCGGCCAACTGGCCGCCACCAATCGCCGCCACCGCCGCCGGGCCGCCCAGAGCAGCTACGACCTGGGCCGCATCCACGCCGTGGCCGAGATGGTGGCGGCCGGCGAACCGGCCGACCAGGTCGTCCAGGCGGCCGCCAACGAGCTCACCGACCTGTTCACGCTGCGATCGTGCCGGTTCGACACCGCGTTCGCGGCCACACCGGGACCGTTCATCGAGCGACACGGTGACGTGTCATGGGGGGCCATCCGGTGGGGGTTTCAAACCATGGGATTTCCCACCAAGGAAGTCTCCCTGGTGGTCGAGCATCAAGGCCGCCCACTCGGCCGCTACGTCCTGGTCGCCCAACCGGGCACCCGAGTGACCGAAGACCAACTCCTGGCCTCGATCGCCCTGGCCGACTTGGCCGCCTCCGCGCTCGCGGCCCAGGCGATGCCCCGCTGAGGCGCGTCGACCTCGGCGTGGTCGCACGGAGCCCCATCGGTCCCACCCGAGGTCCGGCGCGCCACGCTCCCTTTTCCCCAGATCGTGCCTCTACGCCCGACCGGGGGAAAAGGCGCTCAAGTGGCTCCCGGTGGGAACGAGCACCACGCCCGCGCCCGCCGATGGGGCCGCGAAGCGGGTCACCGACGGACCGAGGTCGCGCCGGTAGTCGACCTGCCCGTTGTCGGGGTTGAACTGCCGCAGCTGGCCGTCGAGGCTGATCGCCCACAGGTGGCCGTAGGCAACGATCGGTGGACCGGTACCGCCCGGCGCCCGCCAGCGCGCCGCCAGCGTGGCGTCGCCCGCCCGCAGCGCCACCAGGCTGTCGTTGCAGGGGAGGTAGACGGTGTCACCGACCACCGCGGCGGCGCCGTAGACCCCCGAGCACGACTGGAGCGCGGCGCGCGGCGGCGAGACATGGCCCAGATCGGCCTGGTTCAGCAGCCGGGCGATGCCGTCCTTCCCCGCCACCAACACCCCGCCGCCCGGCAGCAGCACCGGGGTCATGGAGCCCAGATCGGTGTCGGTCATATTGAGCTGGGAAAAATTATCGGCTGCGAAATAGTCCCGTACCGCGAGGTCGGGCCCGAGCCGAATCACGGCATCGCCGAAATCGAAGCCAGTCGTCGAACTCCCGTTACCCGTCGCCACGAAGACATCACCGGAGGGGTCCACGGTTTCGCCGCCCGGGTTCCAGATGCCGGCCTCCCGCTGGGCGCCGACCACGTAGGAGCGTTGCGGGCCGGCACCGGTGGACGGCACCGACACCAACGCCCCTTTGTACTGGCCGCAGTCACCCGCGAGTCCGCCGTAGGGGACCAACACCTGTCCGCCGCTCAGGCTGAGCGCTCCCCGTTGCTGCTCCACCCGAGGGTCGAGGCCTGGGGCGTCGACGGCTCGCCGCCACCGCGGCATGCCAGTTGCCAGGTCGAGGGCGATCAGGTCGTGGTGGGGGCCGTCACGGAAGAAACCGGCGACATAGATCGTGGACGTGGCCAGATCGACGACCGGGGTGCTGGTGATGCCGGAGGGGTTGATGTTGCCGCACGGCAGCGTGGATCCATCGACGGGGTCGCCCAGCGGGGTCCGCCAACGAACCTTTCCGGTGTGGGCGTCGAGCGAGTACACGGAGTCACCCTCGGTGGCCGCGATCACCGCGTCGCCGACCACCAGCGGCTGCGCGTACAGGTTGCCGTCGAGGTCGTCGCTGGTCCATGCCGCCGTGGCGCCCGCGCCGAATGCTCGGAGGTCGTCGGCGGCACCGCTGCGGGCCGCGTCGTGCTGGTAGGTCAACCAGTTGGCGGCCGCCGGGGCGGGGCCGAGGGCAGTGGTCCGTCCCGTCGTCGACGAGGACTGGTGCGACGAGCAGCCGGCCGCCAGGGAGGCGACCAGGAGGATCACTGCGGCGACGCGCCGCCAGGCATGCTTCACCGTCGACGCCTGATGGTCAGGGGGTCGGGACGTGGCCCGTTTCCCGGTGCCCACTCATTGGTATTCGATCACGTTGGGTGCGGGGGTGAGCGCGAGGAGATCGGCCGGGGAATAGGGATTCTTGTCCTGTTTGTAGAAGACCTTGAATCCGAGGGCGAAGCGAGGGTCCGAGGCCAGCGCCTGATACCGCACCGCCTTTACCTCGGGGCCACCGAAGCCGTCCATGTTGAACACCATCGCCAGCCCCGCGGCAGCCTGGACGGAAGCCTTGTCGGTCACCATGTCGTCGGTGAACTGGTGGATGAGGAGCAGCTTCTGCGGGAGGTTCTTCGACGCCACCAGTTGGGCCAGCCAGCTCGACACCGCATTCACGGCCGCCGCAGTCGTGTGGCCGATCTGCTTGGAAGGCAGTTGCGCCGCGTCGAGCTTCCATTCCGGGTCCAGCGCCAGCCCCACGTCGGGTTCGCCGAGCCAGCGGGCCAGCGTCTGGGCGTCGGCCAGGAAGTCGCCCCGACCGGGCTGGATGTCCAGGATCAGCAGGCCGTGGTGCGCCCGCACGGTGCGCAGGTAGGTCTCGACGGTGTCGTCGGACACGCGGGAGGCGTAGCTGTGGTCGGACCCCGGCGCCGCGTTGGTCACGAACGCGATGAGCTCGTAGGCCGGCAGTACCGGGGCGGTCGGCTGGTCATACGCCGCCGCCTGGGTGGCGAGCTGGGGCCACAGTTGTTCGGGCCCGTTGGTACCGAGGATTCCTAGCCGGGGGATCCCGGCCGCGCCGTAGAAGGCGACGATTCGACGATTGGGCAGCAACGTCCGGCCACCCCCCGGTTCGCTGAGGGCCGCGGGCAGGGCGCTGGTGGGGACGACCGATGCCGATCGTTGTTTGGCGGTGGTTCTTGACACCGATCCGGCTGGGCGCGAGGGCGAGGTGATCCCCTCGACGAGGTACACGCCCCCGGCGACTACGGAGGCGAGGATGAGGACCGCGCCGGCGCGACGGCGGCGAAACTGCCGTTGCCGGCGTTGCCTTCGCATGGCCGGAGTGTCGAGATAGAGGCCGTGGAGTTGCTGGGCCCATGTCGGTTCGCGGAGCTGCCCGCGGCCGAGGTCCCGAGTATCCACAGGGCGCATACTGTCAGAGGTGGCGCCCTATTCGCCCCGTGCCCCGCGAGCGATGGTGCCGAGGGCGGTTCTCGCCCCCCGGAATGGACCGCCGCGCCGGTGGGATCGGACCCTCGGCTTGTGCGACTTGTGCGGCTGGCGGAGGGTACGGGCGCGTGGGGCGTGGGGCGATGCGGCGGGCGCGTGCGGCGGTGCGGTGGTGCGGGCGCGTGCGGTGGTGCGGTGGTGCGGCGGGCGGGTGCCGCGTCGATGCCGATTAGGGGCTGCTGCGGTCGGGTCGGTCGGGTCGGTCGGTGCTGAGTTCGGCCCATACCAGTTTCCCGGGCATGCCGGTGTCGTCCTCGGCGGTGTGCCACCCCCAACCGGTCGCGATGGAAGCGACGAGGTGCAATCCTCGGCCGCTGGTGGACTCCTCGTCGAAGCCCAGAAGCGCGGGAGGGCACGTATCCCGATCGAATACCTCGACTCGAACGAGCCCGTCAGCGATGGTGACCGAGGCCGTGAAGTCGGTGCGAGCGTGGCGCACCGCGTTGCCCGCGAGCTCGTCGAGCACGAGCAGGACGTCGCCAACCACAGGGATCGACAAACCAGCGTCCTGGATGGCTTGGATCACAAGCGATCGAGCGCGCTGAACATTGCCGGCGTCGGGCGCGAAGGTCCCTCGCCAACGCACCGAAACTAACGACCGAGCGGATCGCGAAATGGGTACAGAACGGTCACTGCCGGTGCTCCTGCCTCGTTTGTGCAACCCCCTGTTGCGGGGAAGAACTTATCCGAGGCGTTCCGGGCCCAAACCTGTCAACGACATCCGCCGAGCGAGAGGAGACGCGCGATGTGCCCCTCACCGTGACTGCCTTGGACGACGCGGAACTCAAGGTGTTGGACGGCTTGGCCGCCGACGTCGATGACAGCGCCCGAGACGAGCGCCTTCTCGCTCGTCGGTTACGAGCCATTCGTGCCAGCCGAGCGAAGGGCCGTTCCTGGGAGGACATCCTCTCGCACGAGTCCTCTCCCGGCACGATGGAGTTGACGTCGAGGGTCCTGAGGGGGATCACCCGAGCCAGCGGTGCGATCCGGCGCACGGTGGCGCGCGGTCTTCACGCGAATGGCGCCACCATCGCCGCGATCGCGGAGCGGTTCGGGGTCTCGCGCCAGCGGGTGTCGGCGCTGCTACGTCGTCGCCGGGAGGACGGCTGACGGGCCTATTCCACGATTCCGGCTTGGATCTGAAACCAGTTTCCCCTATTGACATTGACCCAGACGTGTCCGTCGGTCCCCTTCGCCAGAATCACGTACTTCGACCCGTCAGCAGTCCAGCCCTCTTTCAGGATCTCGGTGACAAGAGCGGTCGGACCGCCAACCTCGAAGAACTTGGCTGTCGCCAGTGCTTCGGGCGAATCGGCGGAGATGATGTATGGATGGCCATCAGTGCCGGTGACCGTCAAGTCGATTCGAGTGCCGGTGGGTCCAAACGCCATCAGGTTCACTCCTTTATTGAGTGGGGAGAGCCAGAATCCGCAGTCCTTCGCCAGGATTTCGTCCTCATCGATCAAGCTATTCGGCTGAGCCTGCGTCGGAAAAGCGGCTGGAGGTGTTGGGAGGGTCGAAAAGCCGATGCCAGAACCAAGTCGTCGATCGACGAGCTGTCGCATGCACGCTTGCGGGTGACTGGAGAAGTTGGGGCTCTGGAACCCGGACCAATCGCCGGCGTTTGCTTGCCACCAATAGTTGATCGTGCCTTCGTCCAGTAGGGCAAGCATGGCGAGCGATCCGCCGTAGCCACCAACAGGCCTGCGATTGATCGACCCAGCGCCCTTGTAATAGTCTCGGATCGCGGCTGCAGTCGCCTTTGTATCGGTCGAGTAGTAGATGCAAACGTTCTCTGGGGCGCCGAGTACGTCTGCTTGGCGGTTGGCCTCGGTAGCGTGAGCGACACCTACCGCGTGGCCCCGCAAGGTGTCACCCGCTCCCTGCTCCCAGTTCAGACCGATATCAAGGCCCGCGTTGTGGTAGCGGGTGGCCTCTTGGACGGTCAGATTCTTGCTGTTTGGTTGAAATGACAGATACCGAATGGCAACCCGAAAGCCAAGTTCGAATGCCTTCTGTGCGTCCGGCGGCGTGCTGGACGCATCGAAACCTCGTCTGAGAACTGTCATTGAGGCGTCCCGTTGAGGTCGTAGAGGTCAACCATGGTCATCCCCCCGTCCCAGGGGCACCAAACGGATCATTGCCGTGGCGGGTCCCCTGTCCGCGATCCACCTTTGGTCGAGCAGGCATGGGTTTTCTGGCTCTTCGCGACGAAGGACGGTTCTCGGGCTCGGATTTCGTTTTGCTGGTGGACGATGCATGTGACCCCGAAGCCAGCGCAGGAGGGACCGGATGAGGAGGTTGCCACAACGACACCACCGGCCGTCCCGCGACCGGTGGATCCCGTAGCGCTGCCGCCCGCCGCCCGCATTGGGCCATGGTCACCACCTCGTCGACCGAGAGAAACGATGGTGTCCCCGCGTTGTCGGCCGTTGCTCGCGCTGGGCCGCGGCGGGACGGCCATCAACGCCGACCTTCCGGCCCTCCCCGCATGAACGCCGCGAGCCCGGGCCCAACTATTCAGTTGTCAAAGTGCAGGTGACGGCGGTTGCCTCTGACGGAAGCGCACCTT
>JAUTXM010000305.1 GCA_030838025.1 Acidimicrobiaceae bacterium | reverse complement strand
TGGACGGAAACGGCGCCACGGCTGTGGCCATTGCCGGCGAGCTCGTGGGCCACTTGGAGCGCAGCGTCGCCCCGTTGCGGGTGCGCCATGAGGCGGAAGTAACCGAACTCGACGCCCGCCTGGCGCGGGCCAACGAGGTCACCGGCACGAAGGCGGGCAAACGAGCCGCCAAGACCGGGGCCAAGGAACTGGAGGAGCGCCACCGGCGCGAGATCCGCCGGCAGCGCACCGACGAGCTCCGGGCCGGTTTGGCTGCGCTCGCCGGCGTTTACCGTGACCGGCTGGCATCGGGGGGCCCATCCCCGGTGGCGGCCGACGCCATCGAGTCCGTGCGCCTCATCCAGGAGCTGTACGAGAACCTGGCCTACAACCCGAACGAGTTGTTGCAGCTCCAGGCGCTGCTCGTGAGGCTCGGCCGCCAGCCCGCACGAGTCGGCTGAGCGTCGCATTCGGCCCACCTGACGCGACGGGGGTGGCCCGGTCGATGCGGCGGTTCATCCACGAGAGGGGCTGATCCCCGTCAGCGAGTGCCCGCCGTTATTTCCAGATGCGGACCCAATCGATCTGGGTGGTCGCCGGCAGCGGGGTCACACCGGGGACATAGGCGTTGGTTCCGATCCCCAGCGCTTGCGTGAGCGCGATCAGGAATGGTTGATTGAACGGCTGGGGCGCGACGAGCGGCGCCGCGGGTTGCCAGTGGTCGACGAGGCAGGTCTGGCCGTCGTAGAGGATCGTGATCGATGACGAGGTCCACTCGACGCCGTAGGTGTGAAACTGGTTCCCGTTGGCGATCGCACAGTTGTATGCGGTCACATTCGGGTCCGGTCTGGCGGCGTTGTAGTGGATGTAGGGGACGTCGAGTGTGCGGTACTGGCTGTAGAACTCGCCGAAGTCGATCTCGCCCGAACCCGGCCAGGCGCCGTATTTGATGTCGTTGGATGGCCACAGCCACAGGGTTTCCTGGAGGCCCTTCGTCGTCGCCGCCGGGAGCTTGGCGCTGACCTCGAAGAGTCCGTAGGCCTGGCTGAACAGCCCGTAAGTCGAGACCATTCCGCTGGTGTACTGGGTCGTGAAGTTGCCGAGGGGATCGGGACAGGTGAAGGCGTTGGCTTCCTTGCGGACGGTCAGGTTCAGGTAGCCGCCCGTGACCGAGACGTTGTTGGTGCTGTTCAGGTAGCAGACGGTTCCGGGAGCGGTGCCGTTGGTGTAGCCGCTGTTGGCCGTCTGTTGGACGACCCAGTTGCGGGTGTTCAGCGTCGTCCCGGTGAACTCGTCATCGAACGAGCATTGCCAGAAGCCGCCGCCCGGCTTGGCCAGGGTCACTCCCGCGCACGGGCCGAGAGGAGGCGTCGTCGTGGCGCGGCCAGTTGCGGTCGAATCGGCGGTACTCGCGGTCGCAGTCGGAGGCGCGGGCCGTTGTGACGGTGTTGGTGCAGCCTGCGGCGCGACCCCTGGCTGCCTCGCTTGCGTCGCTATCGCCGTCGCCGTCGCTGTCGTAACGGAGGCGACTGACGTGGGTGGGATTGCGCCGAGTGCGGCCGCGGTGGTCTGGGCGGCTGCTACTGCTCCCGGCGTGGCGGCGGGTCCGGTGGGCGCGGCCGCCCGGCGGCTGGACGTCCCCGCGCACGCTGTGAGGACGCTCGCGACGGCAAACCCAGCGACGAATCCCAGACGCGGCACCCAAGACTGATCGGCATCCGTCCGGAAACCTGTACCCAGGGCGAATCTGCGTCGCGCTTGCCGACACGAGGGTGCCCGAGGCGAGTGCCGACCCTACGGCGATGCGGGGGGAGGAATGCGGTCGGTCGCCACCGAAGGATCGGATGGGGCCTGGCTCTTGCGGTAGCGGGCGAGAACCACCTCGGCGTCCACGATCTGGTAGGCGTATCCCTGCTCGGCCAGGAAACGCTGCCGCCGAGCGGCGAACTCCTGGTCGTTGGTGTCCCGGGACACCACGGCGTAGAAGTGCGCCTGACGGCCGTCGCTCTTCGGACGCAGGATGCGACCCAGTCGTTGCGCCGCCGCCGGGCGGCTCCCGAACGTCCCCGAGATCTGGATGGCGACCGACGCTTCGGGCAGGTCGATGGAGAAGTTGGCCACCTTCGATACCACGAGCACCGGCTCCTCCCGCCGGCGGAAGGCGTCGTACAACCGCTGGCGCTCGGCCGTCGGCGTCTTTCCCGTGATGATGGGGGCCCCCAACCGTTGCGCTACCTGGTCGAGTTGATCCAGGTACTGCCCGATGACCAGCGTCGGCTCACCCTGGGCGACCGCCTCCTGGCAGAGCGACTCCACAACCGCCAGTTTGCTGAGTGCCGTGGCGCCCACGCGGTAGCGATCGTCGGGCTCGGCCAGGGCGTAGCCCATCCGCTCCTCGTCGGTGAGGGTGACGCGGACTTCGGTGCAGTTGGCCGGGGCGATCCATCCCTGGGCCTCGATGTCGCGCCACGGGGCGTCGTAACGCTTCGGTCCGATGAGGCTGAACACATCTCCCTCGCGCCCATCCTCCCGGACGAGGGTCGCGGTCAGGCCGAGACGCCGGCGGCTCTGGATTTCGGCGGTCATCCGGAAGACCGGCGCGGGCAGGAGATGGACCTCGTCATAGATGATCAGCCCCCAGTCCTCGGCCGACAGCAGCTCGAGGTGCGGGAATAGGCCACGTCGGCGAGTCGTGAGGATCTGGTAGGTCGCAACCGTGACCGGGCGTATCTCCTTGCGTTCGCCCGAGTACTCGCCGATGTCTGCCGCGACAAGGCTCGTCCGAGCGAGCAGTTCGGCCTGCCACTGGCGCGAGGCCACCGTGTTGGTGACGAGGATCAGCGTGCGGGCGCTGGCCCGGGCCATGGCGGCCATGCCGACGAGGGTTTTTCCCGCCCCGCACGGCAACACCACGACGCCGCTGCCGGCGGCGAAGAACTCCTCGACCGCCTGTTCCTGGTATGCCCGCAGTTCCCAACCCTCGCTCTGGTCGAGGGCGATCAGGTGTGCCGCGCCGTCGACGTAGCCGGCCCGGTCCTCGGCCGGCCAGCCCAGCTTGAGGAGCGCCTGCTTCAACCGGCCCCGCTCGCCCCGGGGAACAGCCACGGTGTCTGCATCGATTCGAGGCCCCGTCAAGGGGGCTACATGCTTGGCCCGTATGACCTCTTCGAGCACCGCCCGGTCGGTCGTGCGCAGCACCAAGCCGTGCACCGGATCCACCTCGAGCACCAGGCGGCCGAAACGGGCCATCCGTTCGGCAACATCGATCAGCAGTGCCTGGGGGACCGGATAGCGCGACCATCGCAACAAGGCGTCGACCACCTGCTCGGCATCGTGGCCGGCCGCGCTGGCATTCCACAGCCCCAGATCCGTGAGGCGGTAGGTGTGCACGTGCTCCGGCGATCGCTCCAGCTCGGCGAAAGCGGCGATGTCGGCCCGGCACGCCGACGACTCTGGGTGGTCAACCTCGAGCAGCAGCGTCCGGTCGGACTGGATGATGAGCGGCCCGTCGGTCACAAAGCGTCCTCCTCTTCCTCGGTCATCACCCGTGCCCACGCGATCCGGCTGATGGTCAACGTGCGAGACGCGTAGCCGGGGAGATCGATCACGAAGGCCTTGGTCTCGTTGATGCGGTAGACGGTGGCGTTTGTCAGCCGGCGGCGGCCCTGGCGGTCCATGTACTCGAACCGCATCGCCCACTCGTGCTCGACCGCCAGTTCGAGCAGGTCGACGATGTCGTCGTAGGACTTGGCGATCTCCTGCGGTCGAACCGAATCCGCTTCCAGCAATTCGATCGGGAAAATGTCGGGCGATTCCGGCGAAACGGCACCCCAATAAGGGCCGTCGATCTGTCGGGCCGGGGCGGCTGACGGTCGAGAGTCGGAACCACTCCGTTGCTTGGCGCTGAGAAGCCGGCGGGCCAGTTCGTCCAGAATGTGTTCGTCGTCGCTGCGTCGTTCGGACCGGTCCCGGAACGAGCTGTTTGTCCGCGCCGCGCGACATCCTTCCGTTGCTCGTGCCACCTCCCGCCGGTGCACAATCAGCGCGCCGTCGGCGCTCTCCTCGGCGGGCAGGTAGCCGCTGCCGCGCAACGTGGAGATGACAGTCTCGGGTGTGGCCGTGCTCACCAGCACCGTCGGGGCCAGCTGGTGCAACCCCAACTTCGCGGCCTTGCGGGCCACCAGTATCTCCGCCAGCAGGGACGGGTCGTCGCTGCGGACGTAGCAGCTGGCGCTTCCCACGCGTACCGTGCCGTGGCGCCGCCCGACGTCCTCGACGAGGTAGGAGAGCGGCTGGGGAACACCCTTGGTGGCGTGGGCCGTCAGGAACGCCAGGATCTGGTTGGCGCTGCGGCCCGCGTCGTAGGCCCGCCGGAGCGACTGCTCGCCGAATCGGTACACCGTGGCGGCGCCCGAAGACTCGAGGTCGGCCAACAGCTCGATTTCGCTGCGAACGGACAGCGCCAGCGGTCCGGGGGCCACGGCAGTGAGGTCCGCCTGGATGACGAACTGGGACGTGATCGGGGGCGCATGGGCCGCCAGCGCGTTGACCGCATCGTCAAATCGCCCGCTCGCGATGGCGCGGCCGTGCGTGCTGAGCGCACCGGACGCGCAAAGGCCGAGCATCGCGGCTTCGTCCTGAATCCACGAGATGAGCGTCGGCCCCGGTGCCGGACCGCGTTCCCACAGGGCCGGGGCATCCCATCCGACGCGGGCCGCCAGGCTCTCGGCGTCCGCCGCCTGGCCGGGTTCCCCCTCAAGGAGGGCCTGGAGTACCAGGCCTCTCCCGTTGCGGGCCGAGAACTCGGCCCATCTCGCCTCCATCGGAGCGATGGGTTTTCCGTTGATGCCCTTGGCGCCCGCCAGGTTGATGTACAGCTCGGTCTCGAGCCACGACGAGACGAGTGCGGCCCACCTGGTGGCAACGTCCAGGTTCAGCCAATCGTCATATGCCGGACTTGGCTGGGCGACCGTCGCATGCGAATCCCAGCCGGCGAGCCCGGCGGCCAGCGCCAACTCGATGAGCCTCGCCGCCTCGACCTCTGTGCCGCCGATCGCCGAGGCGGCTCGTCGAATATCTCGCACACCAATCCCGCCGGCTTTCAGGAGCTTGGCTGGTGTGTCGTCCCAGCCGTCGAGGATGGTCGTGATGTCGGCGACGACGCGGAGGGCACAATCAGTGCTCACCCGGTCCACCGAGGCGGCATCGGCGGGGCGCCATCGAAGGGTTGGCGGGCGCAGCGTGAAGTCTGGAAACGGTCGGCCGCCGCGCAGGGCCAGGCCGACCTCGCGGGGCATCACGACCCGCTCCCAGTCGGTCGCGAAGATGAATCCCCGCTGAGCCAGCCATCCCAGAGGTGATTCGGGCCGGATGTAGTAGGCGCCCGAAGGCACGGTCCCGACGCCGTGATCGGCGAGCCGGGCGGCCAGCGCGGCGGTGCCGGCCGGGGCGTCGAGCAGGACCCGCTGCACGTGTTCGGGGTCGCTCAGGGCCGCCACAACGGCGTCCAATGTCTCGCCCTTGACGCACCCGGGCTGGACACCGAGTCGTTGGGCGACGGTGGCGAGCATCTTGGAGTCCTGTGACCCCAACGCCGCTCGCAGCGGTGGGCCAAGACCAGCCGGGTTGGGGATGGCCGACAGATGGGGGAGGACCTGCAGCTCCCGGCCCCGGCGGAATACCAGGGCCGCGTCGGCCAATCGACCCAGTGCTGCGTCCAATTCTTGCGGGTCGATCTCGAGGTCGAGCAATCGAACCAACGCGTCGACGGTCGTCGGCTGTGGCAGCAGGCACAGCGCGTCCAGTAGCTGTGCGCTGGCCCGGGACTGGCCGGCCAGGCAGGCGTGGATGCTCGGCCACGCCGTGGTGCGGGCGATGAAGGCGGCCCAGTCCTTCGGCGGCGGCGATGCCAGGTCTGGACGGACGCGGAGCAGCTGCACGAGCTGGTCGCGGCTGAAATCACGAAGAGAGTTCGCTGGGGAGAAGCCCTCCCAGGCAGGGGTGAGCGCCGGTTGCGCCACAACGCCTCCAACTGAAGTCGATGGATCCTGAGCCGGGGGAAGCTGGTGACGACGTTACCAACCCCCTGTGACGGTATCGGGGACCTAACTGGGAGTGGGCGCTGGGGGCACCTGGGATACCATCGGGCCTTCGCCCGAGTAGCTCAGCCGGTAGAGCAGCGCACTCGTAATGCGCAGGTCAGCGGTTCGATTCCGCTCTCGGGCTCCACATAAGCGCAGTTCAGAGGGCATGTGTGCCGGTCTCAACTACCGCACGGTAGGCCCAGTCCAAACAAGTTAGTCCAACAACTTGGAGGGCGAGATGGCAGGGAGCATCCGGAACCAGCTCAACGGGTCGTGGCCGCTGCGGGTCTACTTGGGACGAGACGAATCCGGGAAGATTAAGCACCGGAGCCGGACCGTGCAGGGGTCCCGGCGGGACGCGGAACGAGAGTTGGCGCGCATGGTTACCGCCCAAGTCGACGCACCGGCCGACTTGGGAGGTCAACGCCGACGCCAGACCCATGTCGTGGAGTCCGGCGACGACCGTGAACGATGCCATCGCCCGGTGGCGGCTCAACGGGTGGGACGACCTGTCCCCGACGACCAGCCGGGCAGGCCCCCGGGAACCGGGTTTTCGCCCCAGAGGATAATCTTGCGGACCTCGTCGTACTGCTCCTCGGTCACGCCGTCCCAAAGCATCCTGTCTCCTCTCACGAGCGACCTGTCCGTCGTCGGCACCCATTCGCCCGCCAGGCGCGAATGGGACCACGGGTCGTTATCGGGGATCGCGGCGATCAAGGTTCCAGTGCCAGACGACCGAGCACACCCAGGCTGTGGCGTCGCTCGCGAGCTGGCTGATCATGACGCGGCTGACGGTCCGTGGCCCGCCCTCATGGTCCCCGTACAGCAGGTCGACCATGAGCCTCGGGCCGTGTTCGATGACGCCGGCGACGCGCTTCGGCTGGGGTCCCGGAGTCCCGGATGGCGGCCTGCCAGAAACTGATGTCGTCCGGCGGCGCATACAGGTCACGACCCTGCGGCCGAAACTCATCAGGGTCAGGGCGGACCAGCCCGGCCTGTCGTTGTTCAATCGCCATGGTCGGGCTGATGGCCTCTGGCGCGGGCTCGACTCGCCAGCCGTGGAGGACCGCGAGCCCTGTGCCGACGTTGCGCAGCGACATGGCCAGGTAGACGACGCCGTCGACCGACTCAAGGACCGCGCGGCCGCCGTCGACCTTGGCCCAGTGGTCGTCGCCCCACCGAAGCTTCTGGGGAGGATCCTGGGGGCGCGACGAGAACAGCACCGGCCGCAGCCCCACCTGGAGGGCGCGCTCGGCGCTTCGAGCGGCACGCTTGGCCGAGCGCACGGAGTAGAAGGTCGCCACCGCCAGCACGAGGGTGCCCCCGGCGGTCGCCAAGGAGGAGATCGTCGCCCAATCCGTCATGGCGACGCCAGGCTAGACGGCGGTCTTTTCGCTGTGGTTCGAAGCGGCCGCCTCAAGGGGCTGGCCGTCGAGGCCGACAAGGAGGGGAAGACCGGACCGACGCACGGCAACGAGAAAGCCGCACCATGCCCAAGTTCTGGTCGAGTTGGGGGCTGCGGCCTTTGGCTGTGGCCGCAATCGTGACAGTCATCGCTGCAGGTGTCCCCTTGGGACCCCTCGGGCTAGCGGGTTCGACGGCCGCGGGCGCGTCGCCCGCGCCCGCGTCGTGGATCGCCTGGTACAGCACTCCGGGCGACAACATCGGTGGCGGCGGCCACCAACTGCTCCAGCAGTCGGCGAGCCTGTCGATCGACGCCTTCGGAACGCCGACGGGGATCTCACTCCAAGTCCGAGGGTCCGCGTGGTTCGACTTGTTCTTCGCGCCCGCCCAGGGACAAACCCTGGCAGCCGGCAACTACGCCAACGCCATCACCACCGCGGACATCTCCCATCCGAAAATGGACATCTCGGGGAGCGTCACCGGGTGCAACTCCGTCGCTGGTGAGTTCAACGTCGAAGACATCGCGTTTGCCAACGGCGCCGTCAGCCGGCTCGACCTCACCTTCGTCCAGCACTGCGACGGCGGGCTGCCGGCGCTCATCGGGCAGATCAGCTACAACGAGCCGCTGGTCGGCCCGTTGCTGATCCAGGCGAGCTCGTTGGACTTCCCCTCGCAATACGTCGGCGTCGCCAACATCAGCATCCCGATCTCGGTGACCAACACCACCGCCCTGCCGGTCGTCATCGGTGCCGTGACACCTGTTGGTCCGGGCGCCAGTGATGTCGCCATCACGGCCAACGACTGCCCGGCGTTGCTCGGTCCAGGTCAGACGTGCGCGATCACCACGACCGTCACACCTCGCGCCGCGGGGGTCCGTCAGTCGGAGGTCGTCATCACGGGCGATTTGTTGGCGGCCACGGTGGGGATCCGTGACACCGGGGTACCGGGCAACGCCGCGTTCACCCTCGACAGCGCAGCGGGCGACCCAGTCGGCGCGGGGCAGCAACTGGCGTACAACCAGTTCAATGCCGCCATTGCCGGCCAGGGAGGTTCGCAGGAGGTCGATGTCTCGGCCAACGCTGACGGCCACTCGCTGTATGCGGCCCTGGCCGCGCCCGCCGGCCAGCAGCTCGCGGTCGGCGACTACGCCGACGCGCAAGGGCTGGGCGACCGAGCCGCGGGCCACCCCGGGCTCTTGGTCACGACCAACCTCGGCCCCGGGTCGCAGTCCTGCGCCGTCCTCACCGGACGCTTCAGCGTTCGAGATGTCGCCTATGACCTCGACGGGCGCGTGGTTCGCTTCGCGGCTGACCTGGAGCAGCACTGCGGCACCGGCACCGGCACCGGCCCCGGTCTGTACGTGAGCCTTCGTCTCGCTTCGTCGCTCGGGTACTCGGCGTTGGCGGTGGCCCCCAGCACCGATTCCTTGACCTTCCCGAGCCTCCTTCCCGGTAGCCCGTCGCCGCCTCAGCAAGTGCGAGTCTCCAACGTCGGCGTCCTCGCCGCTTCCATCGCGCCTCCGGTGGTGAGCGGGCCGGGGCTGAACAGCCCCGATTTCCAGGTGAGCGCATCGACATGCGCTTCGCTCGTCCCGGGAGCGTCGTGCACGCTGTCAGTGACGTTCACCCCCCACGGCACCGGCGCGCGCTCCGCGACTCTCGCGCTCGCCGTCGGGACGGCGCGAGGCCAGCTCACCGTGTCCCTTTCGGGCGATGGCGCCTCAGCTCCGGCGTTCACCTATCCCGTCGATGGGCAGAAGAACGCCGACACCACCAAGGCGTTCACATGGGGGACCAGCCCCCAAGCCGACGCCTACTACGTGGTGGCAGGGACGAAGCCGGGAGCAACCGACCTGGTCAACTCCGGGATACTGCCACCCAGCCAGTCCACCTACGACATGCCCGGCATGCCCC
>JAUTXM010000297.1 GCA_030838025.1 Acidimicrobiaceae bacterium | reverse complement strand
TACCGCACCGCGACATTTCGGACCGCGACCGCCCTCGGCCCGGCGGGCACCGTGGTCCGGGGCCACGAGTTCCACTACTCGTCGTTGGATCCACCGGGAGACGCGCTGTCCTTCGGCGGGTCGAACGGGAGTGGCACCGTCGCCCACGGCGGATGGGCGTCACCGACCCTGCTGGCGTCGTACCTGCACCTCCATCTGGCGGCGACGCCCCAGCTGGCAACCGAAATGGTGCGCAAGGCATCGAGCAAATCTTCCCGGTAGCCGTCAACCGAGTCCACCCATCAGGCGTCTGTGGGAGTGATGATGGCCACCGTGTCGACGCCAACCGAGCCGACGCCGATCGTGACCCCCCTGTCCTCCAGTTGGGACCGGGGCGATCTCCGGCAGCTCTACGAGCAGGAGCGGTTGTCACTTGTCCGGCTGGCATCGCTCCTCGTGCACGACCCGGCCGACGCCGAGGAGGTCGTCCAGGACGCGTTCGTGCAGGCCCACCTGGCGTGGGGGCGGCTCCGCGACCCGGCCAAGGCCCTCCCCTACCTGCGCAGCGCAGTCCTCAACGGGGCTCGGTCGCGGCTCCGGCACCGCAAGGTCGTGGAGCGTTTCCGGCCCGCGGCGGCGGCTGTCGAGCCGTCACCGGAGACGGCGTTGGAGGCCGGCGACGAGCGGCAGCGGATGATCGCCGCGCTGCGGTCGCTGCCCGATCGCCAGCGAGAATGCCTGGTCCTGCGCTACTACCTCGACCTGTCCGAAGCGGAGATCGCGGCGACGCTCGGCATCTCGGCGGGGTCCGTGAAGACTCATTCGCATCGCGGCGTGGCCGCCCTGGCCGCAAAGTTGGAGGCACGATGACCGTCGAAGATCAACTGCGACAGGCCATGGCCGACCACACCGCGGGCATCGGGCTGGCGCCCGACCACTGGGACGAGATCGAGGTCCAGGCGGCCGCCGCCCGCCGGGTCCAGGCTCGTCACCGGGCCCGGCGCCGGGCTGGCGGACTGACCGTGCTCGGCGTCGCTGTCACCGCGGCCGCGGCGCTCATCGCCCTGCCGGCGCTGACGCACGAGTCCACGCACCGGGTTGCGGTCACCCCGGCCAACCGGCCCACCACCATCGTGACGCCAGAACCGGCTCCCACCACGGTCAGCCCTGGCGCCACCACTGTCCCCGGCGCCACCGCGGCTCCGGGCGGTGTGACGACGGTCCCGACAACCGTTCCGACCGGGTTCGCCTACCAGCCCCTCTACCCGTTCCGAAGCGTGCAGGAGGCGACCGCGTGGCAGGCCAGCTACCGGGCAACGGGCGCCCAACCCTGGCACCTCGATCCGGGGCAGACATCCCTCAGCTTCACCGCCTTCCTCGGCTACAGCGACGTCACGACGGTCTTCGATGTGCACACCGACGCGACGGGCGCCCACGTGACGGTCGGCTTTCCCAACCCCAATGGGGCCCCAGTCAACTCGGCCGTGGTGCACCTGCGCCGCTTCGGAACCGGGACCGACGCGCCATGGGAGGTCGTCGGCACCGACGACACCGCCAATTTCAAGCTCACTACCCCGCGGTACGGGACCGTCGTGAAGTCCCCCCTCACCGTCGGCGGGGCCATCATGGGCGTCGACGAAAGCATCCGGGTCCAGGTGCTGCAGGTATCGTCGCCGACACCGCTTGGAGTCTTCTGCTGCCAGCCGGCCGGCAACTCCGGCGCACCGTGGGGCGCCACCGTCTCGTTCAAGGGCGCGACCGACCAGGTCCTGATCGTTGCCGCCTCGACCGGGGGTCACCTGGCGGCGGTGGAGCGATTTACCGTCACCGGCGTCCGCACCGCCGGAGGTTCGACGCCGGGCCTTTGAGCGGATCTCGTTGCTCAGGCCAGGAGCCGGCGCAGGTGCACGACGGTTGCCGTCCAGGCGGGCGACGCCGGGTCGATCAGCTCCATGTGGCCGATATCCGGTAGCTCGACCAGCACGGCAGGGTCGCCGGCGGCCTGGGCCTGCTCGATGTAGTGCCGGCTCAAGGCGATGGGAACCGCGCCGTCGCGATCGCCGTGCACGAGCACCTGCGCGACGCCCATCGGGAGGAGCTGCGCCGGGTCGGCGACGGCGTATCGGTGCGGGTGGCGCGCCGGCGGGCCACCCATCAATCGAGCGACGGCACCCCCGCCCAGGCCCATGCGGGCCGCCTCGGCCAGGTCGGAGACCGGCGCCAGCCCGACCACGCCGCAGAGCCCCACCGCCACCCCAGCACCAGCCCTACCGAGTGCACCGGCAGCACCGGCCGGCCCCGCAGCACCAGCCGCCCCATCGGCACCAAGCGCACCGGGCGCACCGGGCGCACCAGGCGGCAATGCGCCTCTCGCGGCCGCCCAGAGGGCGAGGTGACCGCCCGCCGAATGACCGACTGCCACCACCCGGCTGAGGTCGAGGCTGAAGCTCGCCGCGACGCTCGCCAGGTGGTCGATCCCGGCGCCGACATCCTCGAATGTGGCCGGCCAGCCGCCACTCGGGATGCCGCCGAGGCGCCGGTACTCGAGGTTCCACGCCGCCCACCCCCGGTCCATCACGTCCGCCGCCAACTGCGTCATCAGGCCCTTGGTGTACCTCGCCTTCCAAAACCCGCCGTGCAGCAGGATCACCACCGGCCGGCCGCGCCCCGGCTCGGGGAGCGGCCCGTCGGCGATCCAGAGGTCGCCGTGTTGCCCGTGGCGGCGGCCGTACTCCAGGCGATGACGGGCCACCGGCAGGCACGGTACTTCCCTGCGGTGGCCCGGTAGGCGCCTCGTCGGCGCCCCGTCAACGCCCCGTCAACGCCCCGTAGGCGCCTCGTAGTCGCCTATCGCGGGCTTTGGGCGCCCTGAGTGGCCGGTCGGTACATTTGCCGGGCTGTGTTCGCCGCCTCCGACCTGTCCCCGCTGGCCCGCAAGCTGGCGGCGGCGGCGATCCACCGGGCGTGGGCCTGGGTCGCCACCGTCGGATGCATCGGGCCCGACGACGCCCGCGGTCGGCGGTTCCACGCCATGGGGGCCCACAGCTGCATCTGCTTCCCGCCCGGCTCGGTATTCGGCGAGAGCGGCATCCAGATCGGGGCCGAAACCCTCATCGGGCCCTATGTCAGCCTGTCGGCGGGCATGCCGGGCGACGCACGACGCAGCACCCTCGAGGCCGCCGTGGTCGTGATCGGGGACCGTTGCAGCATCGGCCGGGGAACCTCCATCGTGGGCTTGCGCCACATTCAGATCGGCGACGACGTGGCCATCGGACCCAACGTGTACATCACCGATCACAACCACAGCTACAGCGACGTCACGGTTCCCATTGCCGGCCAATGGCCGGTCGAAGCTGCCGTTCGCATCGGTACCGGTAGCTGGCTCGGCACCGGCGTGATCGTGCTGCCGGGCAGCGACATCGGTTGCCATGTCACAGTGGCGGCGGGCTCGGTGGTCCGAGGGACCATCCCCGACCGGTCAGTGGCGGCAGGAGCACCGGCGCAGGTCGTGCGCCGCTACTCGCCCGACGACGGCTGGGTGCCGCCGCTCCCGCGCTGATGTCATTCCCAGCTGGTCGCCTGTTCTTCGAAGAGCTCGCCCGTCTGGATTCGCACCACGCAAAACGGCAGGCCCGCCGGGTCGCGCATCACCCACCAGCTCCGGACCTGGCGGACCCGCTGGGCGCCGAGCGCTTCCAGGCGCTCCACCTCCGCCTCGATATCGTCGGTCTCGATGTCGAGGTGGACCCGGGGGGTGTCATCGACCCGTTGCAGCATGAGCTGGAAACCCGGAACGGTCTGGCCGAAGTCGCGATACTCCGGGTTCTCGCTGACGTCCTCGGGTTCGCGGCCGAGCACCCCAGACCAGAACGTGACCTCCCGATCGAAGACCTCGGCGGGAACGTCGACGAGGGCGGCGGCGAGCTTGCTCCTGTGCATGCTCAAATCATTGCTCAGATCGGGTCATTTGCTCAGGGTTGGATCATTGCTCAGGTCAGATCATTGCGTAGGTTGGCGCAAATGATCCGGCTCGGGCTTCAGATCCCCAACTTCACCTACCCGGGCGTTCCCAACGCCGAGCTGTTCGCGAAGGTGGCCGAGATCGCCCAAACGGCCGAGCAATCCGGTTTCGACAGCATCTGGGTGATGGACCACTTCTACCAGCTGCCCCTCCTGGGCCCGGCCGAGAACGCCATGCTCGAGGCGTACACCTTGCTCGGCGCCCTGGCGGCCAAGACGACGACCGCCCGGCTGGGCACCCTGGTCACGGGCGTCACGTACCGCAACCCGGCCATCCTGGCCAAGCAGGTCACGACGCTCGACGTGATCTCGGGCGGGCGGGCGGTGCTCGGGATCGGGGCGGCGTGGTTCGCACCCGAACACGAAGGCCTGGGCGTGGACTTCCCGGCGGTCGGCGAGCGGATGGACCGGCTGGAGGAGGCGCTGCTGATCTGCCGGGCCATGCTGCGATCCGACCGGCCCGTCTTCAACGGGCGCTACTACCGGGTGCGGTACCCGATCAACTCGCCCGCCCCCCTCCAAGAGGGCGGCCCGCCGGTGCTGATCGGCGGCGGCGGCGAGAAACGCACCTTGAAACTGGTGGCCCAATACGCCGACGCGGTCAATCTGATCTGCGGCCGCGATGAGATCGCCCACAAGCTCAAGGTGCTCGAGGAGCACTGTGCCAACGAGGGCCGCGATCCCGCCACCATCAACAAGACCTGGCTGGCGTCGGTGGTGATTGGCCCGTCGCCGGTCGAGGCGATCGAGGTGCGCGACCAGTGGTTTGCCGAGCGCGGCATCCCGTGGGACATGATGGACAACGACGCCCGAGCCTCGATCAGCGCCCGTCTCCTGGTCGGCACCCCCGAGATCGTCGGCGGCCGGCTCCGCCAGTTGACCATCGATCAGGGCCTCGACGGCGTGATCTTGAACTTCCCGGCCAACGGTCATGACCTCGAGGTCATCACCAACAGCGGCCCCGAACTCCTGAAGGCGCTCGGTACCTGACCCGTAGCGGTCGCCGAGGCAGTTTGTGCCGGCCTTTCCTAGCAAGCGGCCCGACTCCTCTCGGAGGCCTCGAAGTCTGGAAGCTAGGCTCGGCCGCGCAACCCCAGCGGGTGACCCGGTGAGAGTCCGGGGCACACGCCCATCCGCCTACTGTGACGGGACGCCTCTCCGCAAGGGGCAC
>JAUTXM010000040.1 GCA_030838025.1 Acidimicrobiaceae bacterium | reverse complement strand
GAAGACTGGGATCTTCCCGGTGTCGAGCAAGGTGCTCGTTACGACGAGAATCACGGGACCCAATCTGGCTAGGCCTTCCATCGCATAGAAGCCCGACACCTCCGGGACCGCTTTCGACGGGCGAGCGGCGGCACTTGTGGTCAACCACACGGAGTGGACGTGGCGGCGAGAAACGATCAATGGCTTGGACAGGATGCCGGGCATCGTGATAATGGCGCGATCGGGCTCGATGATGACTATCGCCGGACCTCGCGATGCGATCCAGGCGGCCCGGACGGGGCGCAACAGCTCGAAACCGGGGACCGCGAGCAGGATCAAGAGCAGAAAGAGTGGCTGGTGCTGACCCAGTGCAAGGGGTAGGGCGGCCACGGCGGCGCCGATTGCAGCAAAGCCGAGCATGCCGGGGACAAAGGTGATCACCTTCCACAGCAGCGGGGAGTGGGCCACCGTGATTGCCGCCCGATGCTGGGACACGATTTCAGTATGGGCGCCTCTCCGCCCCTCCTCGGGGGGCGGGAGTAGAAACTGCTGTGTGCACGACGGTTTCTACTCCAGCTAATGGCCTAGGTCGGCTCGGCCGTCTGCACGTCGGCCCGGTAGAGCTCGTAGGCGTCCTGATACTCCATCACGCGGGCGACCTCACCGATGAGGTCCTCGGCATACCCGGCTCGGCGTAACAAGTGGAAGCCCAGCTCCATGCCTGACGCGATGCCGCCGGCGGTGATGATCCGGCCCGCGTCGACGACTCGAGCGCGGCTGATCACACAGGCCGGGGCGATGTCCGCCAGGCGGTCGATCGGCACCTTCCCCGGCGGTTTGGCTTCCACTCGGTCGGGTTCCTTGCGGCTCGTGGCCGGGAGACCGTCGAGCAATCCCATCTTGGCGTAGACCCACGAGCCGGTGCACACGCTGGTCAACAGAGTTTCCTCGGGCTGGCTACGGACGAACTCGTGCAGGCGAGCATTGCGGATCTCCTGGCGGGTCCCGAACCCACCAGGGATCACGAACGCGTCCATGGCCGGCCGGTCGGAGAAGGAGTAGTTGGGCAGCACCGTGAACCCGGCTTGGGCCTGTACCGGGCGCATGGCATCGGCGACGAGGAATGCCTCGAGCTCCGGATCGAAACGTCGCGCCACGGAGAACACACCGTGCGGGGCCGCGAAGTCGAGAATCTCGACGTCTTTGAACACGTAGATGCCGATCCTGAAACCGCTGGTGGGCATGGCGACTCCCCTGGTCCGACTGCGAATCTGACGTAGTCCTTTCCCAAAGCTAGGCGTGCTCGTTCGAAGAAGGGGCCAACCGTCGTACAGTGGTGATGCCACTCGTGGCCGGCGCATCTCCTCGCATCCGCGTCCGCTGCGTCCACCCTCCGATGCAACGAGGAGTTTTGTGCCCACTGCTTTGCCTGCGCTGTCCCTCTCCGAGCTGGGTTGGGATGACGATTGGGCCGCGGCGCTGGCGGGCCAGTCCGATCCCGACCTCATACCCGGGCGGGTGTCGCGTATCGACCGGGGGATCTCGACCGTTCTCACCGCCGACGGTGCCGTGCGCGTCGCCGCGGTGGCGGGCCTCCGGCTCGCCGTGGGGGACTGGGTGGCCCTGACGGACGAACCCACAGGCTCCGGCCCGCTGGTGCTGGCGGCCATCCTGCCCCGACGGTGCGCCTTCCGGCGGGTGAGCGATGACCCCGCGGCACGAGAGCAGGTGGTGGCGGCGAACATCGACAGCGTCTTGCTGGTCGACGCGGTGGACGGCCAGTTGAGTGCACGACACCTCGAGCGTTATGTCGCCCTCGCCTGGCAAAGCGGCGCCACGCCAGTGATCGTGATCACCAAGTCCGACCTGGCCTCGCCTGCGGAAGTCGATCAATTCGTGGCCGCAGCCACCGAGGTCGCCTCGGGCGTGGCGGTGCACATCATCAGTGCGGCAACCGGCCAGGGCCTCGAACAGCTCGCGCCGTACCTGGCTCCGGGCCGCACCGTCGCACTGCTCGGGTTGTCGGGGGCGGGCAAGTCCACGCTCGTCAACCTCCTGGCCGGTGGGCAGGTGCTGGCCACCGGTGCCGTCCGAGGGGATGGAAAGGGGCGACATACGACCACCTACCGGGAGCTGGTGCCAATCATGGGCGGCGCCATGGTGATCGACACGCCGGGGATGAGGGCCCTGTCGGTCTCGACCGCGGCCGACGGCGTGGCCCAAGTCTTCACCGACATCGAGGACCTGGCCGGACATTGTCGGTTCCCGGACTGTTCCCATACCACCGAGCAGGGATGCGCCGTTCAGGCGGCCATAGACGCAGGAGAACTCAGCGCGGTCAGACTCGTCTCCTGGCGTCAACTGCTCAGCGAAACCACGGCCGAGAGCCCGCAGGTGACGCGCCGCCGTGTCCTTGAACGCAAGCGGGAGAAGGCGACCGCCAAGGCGGGCCGGTCGCGGGCCCGGGCGACCGAGAGGAAGCTCGCTTCGCCCCCGCCGACCTGACGTGGGCGCCGATCGCTTGGTGCGCGACGTCGGCATCTCCGACGAGGCGATTCGCCTCGGGCAGCTGCTGAAGCTAGCCGGGGTGGTGCAGTCCGGCGGCGAGGTCAAGGCCGTATTGGAGACCGGCATCGTGCGCGTCAACGGCGAGGTCGAGACTCGCCGGGGGCGCCAACTGCATCGCGGGGACGTGATCGCGGTGGAGCGTCACCAGTTGCGGGTCGTCTGACGGCTCGTCTTCGCGTCCTCACCGACCTGCCGGTCGAGGCCTGCACGGAGCAGGTGCGGGCCGCATTGGGGGACGTGGGCCACGCCGTTCTGCAAGCCCCTCCCGGCGCCGGGAAGACCACGATCGTGCCGCTTCGGTTGCTCGATGAGCCGTGGTTGGCAGGCCAACGAATTGTCATGCTCGAGCCAAGGCGATTGGCGACTAGAGCGGCCGCGACCCGCATGGCCTCGCTGTTGGGCGAGCCGGTCGGAGCGACCGTGGGCTATTCCACGCGCGACGAGCGCCAGGTGGGGCCGGGCACCCGAATCGAAGTCGTCACCGAAGGGATTCTCACCCGCCGGCTCCAGCTGGACCCGTCGCTGCCCGGCGTCGGGCTCGTCATCTTCGACGAGGTCCACGAGCGCAACCTCCAAACCGACTTGGCGCTGGCGTTCGCCCTCGACGTGAAGGCCAGCCTGCGTCCCGACCTGCGTCTCCTGGCCATGTCGGCCACGTTGGACACCGACGGAATCGCGTCGGTGCTGGGCGGCGGGGGTGCGTCGGCTCCGGTCATCGTCAGCCACGGCCGCCAGCATCCGGTGGACATCCGGTGGTCG
>JAUTXM010000250.1 GCA_030838025.1 Acidimicrobiaceae bacterium | reverse complement strand
TGCAAACCGTCATGGAACAACGCTTTCCTCTCCCGCCGTGGGCCCGGGGCCGAGGCTCCCGCATGGAGGCCACCTCGCCACACGGGGTGAAAACCGTCATGGAACAACGCTTTCCACTCCCGCCGTGGGCCCGGCCGAGGCGCCGACGTAGACACCACCCGCCACGGGGGCGCTGGACCCGGCTACGGCCACCTCCGCGTCATCCCGGCCGCTCCTCATGCTCGAGCCAGGCGAACCACTGAAGCACGGCTTGCTCGTGAAAGACGGCGAACTGGAGGACCTTGGCCAGGTCCGGTTCGTCGTGGACGACCTGATCGAGGATTCGGCGGTACTCGTCGAGGGTCTGCTCGTGGCGCAGGCGTTGGATGGCCAGGAAGCGCTGGCGGTGGGCCGGGTCAAGGTGACTGCCGAAGAACACCATGAGCAGCAGCGGCGACCGGATGAGGTCCGCCCCCGGCTCCCGGCGGATCCAGACCGCGAAGGCGTCCCGACCACTGTCGGTGATGGCGTAGGGCTTCTTGTCGCGCCGGCCGGCGGGGCCGGCTACCACAAGGCCCAGGGCTTCCAGGTTGCGCAACTCCCGGTACACCTGGCTCTGGGTGACGTTCCAGAAATCCCCCAGCCCTACTTCTGCCAACCGGGCCACATCCCATCCCGTCATTGGCCCCCGGTGCAACAACCCGAGCACCGACGCGGCCGTGGCATTGAGCTTCAGGGTCTGCGGTGGACCGAGGCCGCCTCGTTCGCCAGACACTTTGACATTCTACATAGTCAGGTTATAGTGCTTCGGCGTATGGCAGGAGGGTCCACGGAACTCAGCGACGCCAGGGCCACCCTGAGCGCCGCGGCCCGCCGCTCGGCCGACCTGGTCGCTGCCATACCCGATCACGACGTCCGTCTGGCTCGGTCGGAATGGACCATCGCCGACGCCGCCGCGCACCTGGCGATCGGGTTACGCGGATTCACCGACGGGGTGGAGAGCGGGGCGAGGTCCTGGCTCCCCTTCATCCCTGACACGACCCGCTACCCCGACCGCCTGGGCGGGCTCAACCGGGCCACGATCTCGGCGGAGCCCCGACGGCCGCCGTCCGACGCCGGCCAGGCCATCACCGAAGCCGCCGGCGCGTTCCTGCAGGCCACCTCGGACCTGGCGCCGACCCAGACCATCCCGACGCCCTGGTACGGCGACGGTGTCACCCATACCGTGTTGTCGGCTACCTGTCTCCTCGTCGGCGAGCAACTCATCCACGGCTACGACATCGCCCGGGCGGTCAGACGCCCCTGGCCGATCACGTCCGCCGAGGCGTTGGTGATCTTCGAGGGGATACGGGCAATGATGCCGCTGGCGGTAAATGCCGAAGTTGCCGGCGATCTGTCGGCGACCTACGAACTTCACCTCGGACGCAAGGCTCCATTCGTGGTCCGCATCTCCGGGGGTTCGGCGACGGTCAATCCTCCCGGGCGGACCCGGATCGATTGCCACATCGCCGGCACGCCCAAAGCGCTGGTGATGGTCGGGTATGGGCGGATCAGCCAGTGGCGTGCGATCGGGACCGGCCGGCTTCTCGCGTGGGGTCGGAAGCCCTGGCTGGGGTTCCGCTTCGTGAGCCTGTTCTTCAATCCCTGACCCGACGGCCGTTCGACCGTAGACTCGCCGGTGGTGCCCGGGATCATCAGCGGCAGGGCGTGGCTCCAAGAGCGTCAGCGCGTTCTCCAGGAGGAACTGGCCAAGGACCCCGCGCCGGAACAGCGAGCCGCCCTTCAGACGGAGCTGGACGCGGTCGACCAGGAGCTGGGTGCCGCCAAGTCACGGTGGTGGCGCGCCCTGTTGTGGGGGACCCGGCCGCCCACTTAGGGCGCGGCCGCGCCAGCTCGCACGCGAGGATCGCGCGGCCCTAGCTGCTGCCGGACTTCTTCTCCCGGGCCGACTTCTTGGCCTTCTTGACGGCCCGCTTCTCCATCAGGCTCTTGCCCGGCTTCTTCGCTGAGCCCGGCGACGGTGCTTTGTTGACCATGATTGACCATACAGCGGCGACGCACCTCGGTGAGGTCCGATTAGCGTCCAGCCGATGGCCGACGAAGGTGTCGCGGTCGAGGCGGCCGGGCGCGAGCTCGTTGTCACGAGCCCGGACAAAGTGTTCTTTCCCGAGCACGGCGAGACAAAGCTCGATCTCGTCCGCTTCTACCAGGCGGTTGAAGGGCCCCTGATGGCGGCCATGGGCGGGCGCCCGGTGCTGCTGCAACGATTCCCCCACGGAGCGGGTGGATCGTCGTTCTTCCAGAAGCGGGTACCCGAGACGCGGCCCGAGTGGCTGCAGACCACGATTGTGAGCACGCCGAACGGGACCACGTCCCAGGCCCTGGTGGCGGCCGACCTGGCGCACGTCATCTGGGCCGTCAACCTCGCCTGCCTGGGCTTTCACGTCTGGCCTACGAGGGCAGACGATCCCCACCACGCCGACGAACTGCGAATCGACCTCGACCCGACGCCGGGGGTCACGTTTCCCATGGTCCGAGAGGCGGCGGCGGAGGTCCGGCGGCTGCTCGACGAACTGGGCGTCGTCGGCATGCCCAAGACGACGGGCAACCGCGGCATCCACGTCTATGTGCGCCTCCAGCCTCGATGGGATTCGTACCAGGTCCGGTCGTCGGCCGTGGCCATCGCGCGCGAACTGGAGCGGCGCCGCCCTGACCTGATCACGGCCGCGTGGTGGAAGGAGGAGCGAGGGCGCCGGGTGTTCGTCGACTTCAATCAGAACGCGCCCCACAAGACGGTCTTCGGCGCCTGGTCGGTCCGGGCCCGCCCGGGCGCGCAGGTCTCGACACCGTTCGGATGGGACGAGCTGGATACGATCCATCCCGATGAGCTGACCATGCGATGCGTTCCTGCCCGGGTGGCGACCAACGGTGATCCCTGGGCCGCCATGGTCGCCGACCCGCAGTCGCTGGAGCCCCTCGTGGCCCTGCACGAGCGGGACCGGGCGTCAGGGTTGCACGATGCCCCGTGGCCGCCCGTGTACCCGAAGATGCCCGACGAACCTCCTCGGGTCGCGCCCAGTCGCGCTCGGGCGCCAACAGCATCGACCTCAGCAGCACCGTCGCCCGCCGCTGGGCCCGAATCTGGGGTTGACTCCGAACCGCGGAGCACCTGACGCGATCCGGTTCCTAGAGCTGCCATCCCCAGCTTTTCCCCAGCCCGTAACCTCGCGGCGTGACCACCCCGCCCCTTCCTAGCGGCCCTCCCGTAACCACGATCGAAGAGGTGATCGATCGCATGGTGGCCATCGAAGCCGCGCTGCCCCCGACCGATGGCCTGGCCTGCTTCAATCGGATGTACCTCGGTGTGACCCGAGAAGTACTGGCCAGCGTCAAGCAAGCCACGTTCGCCGACCCCGACTTCTTGGTCCACCTCGACGTGTTGTTCGCGAACCTGTATTTCGACGCCGTCAACTCGGTGACGGTTGATCCCGACAACGTCCCAATAGCTTGGCGGCCACTGATGAAGCGCCGTACGCACCCGGGCATCGAGCCGATCCAGTTCGCCTTGGCCGGTATGAACGCCCATATCAACCACGACCTGCCAATCGCGCTGTTCAGCACCTGTACCAACCTCGCAACCGAGCCGAAGGACGATCCTCACCACAGGGACTACAGCAAGGTCGACGTCCTGCTGGACGCGGCCGAGCAATCGGTCCGCCAGTCCTTCGAGTCCGGGGTCGTGCTGGAGCTCGACAAACATGCCCAGGCGTGCACCAACGTGGTGGCCAACTGGAGCATGAATGCCGCCCGGGAAATGGCCTGGGATACAGCCTTGGGTCTCTGGGAGACCAGAACGATGGAGACCGCCCACAAGATCATGCTCCTGACCCTGGGCCGTACGGTCGCGTTGGCCAGCCGCGGCCTGCTCGTCGTCGTCTGATCTCAGCCAGCCACCACATAGAGCAGCGTAAGCACCAAGCCGGCGAACAAGACGCCCGCACCGATGAACAGACCGAGTCGTTCAATCGACACTTTGGTCCCCGCCATGAATCGGACGATCCCCGCCAGGCCAATGACGAACATCAGCAGCACCGTCCCCAGCGCGGCCACTACGAGGATTCGACCCCGCGTGGGCAGGTTCTGGCTGGCCTGCGAGGACCCGATCACCAACGCGATGACTGCCGCGAACAGTCCGACGATCGTCGGGATCTGGGTGGAGCTCTCCTTGGCAACGGCAAGGGCATGGTCGGCATCTTGACGCAGCGCCGCCACCCCCGTGAGCTGCTTCGAAACCCCGATTCGCTCCAGGAGCTCGCTGCGCAGGCGGATGAGTACCAGAAAGTCGCTCGAGCCCACTCGCCCAGATTCCGACAATAACCGGACTGCGTTATTGATCGCCATCACCACTCCGGATGTGTCGTCGACCATGGCCGCGAAGCCGGCTTGAGCGGTATAGAACTGCACCCCACCGCCGTGCGCCCGCCATACACCCAACGCCGTCTCGAATGCGGTGACCAGCTCGGTAGGGACACCGCCCCCGTCGATATACGACGTCCGCTGCGGAGGCGCGGCATGAAGCACGTAGGCAATCAGTTTGGCCGCTGCCAGGGGCATGGAATGCTCGGTGATCTCATTTCCTATCAATGCCGCCTGGGCCCGCTTCGAGTCACCCACGACGGACTGGGCGAAGAAGTTAAACGCCGCCTTGATGGGGTTGGCTCCTCGATCACGATGTCCGGCCAAAAAGCTCATGATGGCGTCGGCATCGAAGTGCAGTTGACAGACGTACAGGTGGAACAGTTCCAGGAACTCGCCGTCGGTGATCTGCAGGCGCTGCCAATCGTCGGCCTGGTCCAGCAGTTCCCACGCCAGTGCGCCGGCGAGGGAGGCCTTGAGATCACTGACAAGCCACGGCATTGATACAGGTGATGGGGGGAGTCGATCCAAGGTCGCCTGGATGGCTTGGCCGAGGAGCTCGACGTCCTTGCATCCTTCGTGGGTCACCCGCGACGCCACTCGAAAGAACCATTGCGACCAGCAGCGCGACGCCGCAGTCGGTGCTCGCGCGACGACATCCGCGACGTACGCATCCACCGAAGCCAGGAGCAACGGTTGGACCACGGGCGGCCCGTGTGTCGCCACGTTCAGCGCCTCGCAGACCGCGTCGATGTGGCTCCTGACGAAATCAGCCGCTTCCTGGGAAGTCCGCGATGAAGTGCTGACGTAGGAACGAATGCGCGCCACGGCGGTGTCGTGGGGGTCGATTGGAGCCTGGGCGCCGCCGGGGTTGGTCGTGGTCACCCGTGTCGACCTCGAACCGCACCGGGACCCGATGTTGCGTCGGATCTCATCGAGTCCACCATCTCGGCTACCTCCGAAAGGCCAGAGCCTACTGGGGTGCGGCGCGACATCAGCGTCGCAGGATCAGACGGGCGCGAGGCAGTAGATCGGAACGAGCGACATGGGTTCCAGCCCCAATGGCTTCAGGAAGAGGACCGAGTTCAGGTCCGACGGAGTTGTGCTGGTCGGGCAATCCGCGGCGATCTTCACCCGGGTGACCACGCGGTCGTAATCCTTCGACGGAGTTGTCGACGTGGACGGGCACGCGACCTTGCTCCCGCCGAACGGCTGCGCCGGAGAGTCGACACAATCCCCGGGACGTACCACCCCGGGGCCGTTGTTGAGGCAGGCGATCGGGCGGGCTGCCGAACTCAGCTTCACGAACTCAAGCGTGCCGTCGGGACACCTGCTGACGTCTGCCACCCGATCCGTCACCATCGCGTAGATATCAGGTGTCCGGCATGCCACCTCCGAGCCATGGCTAATGCAGTCGCCCGTCCTCAATACACCGCCTCCCTCTCCCACGTCACCGGGATGAGGTGGATGAAGATTTCGGAGGCACGCGGTCTGCAGGTTTGCATTGAGGAGTTGGTACGAATCGGCATCGTCTGGACAGTCGACTCCTCCCATTGGACCGAGAAATATCCCACCGGGGTTCGTGTCCACGGACAAGATGATCGAACTGGCGTCGCGACAACTCACCCGCTTCAGGTCATTGACCGTGATGTTTACGCAATCTCCTCTGCCAAGTGGCTTCGCCAACTTGGGCGGGAAGACGCCAAAGGCAAACAACAAGGCAACGCCCGCGATGGTACTGGCCGCTCCCGAGATCAGCAGGTACGAGTACACCCTGCGCCGTTTCAAGTCCCAAAAGGCAGACCAGGCCTTGACACCGTAGGGCATCAGGTTCACCTCTATACCGGTCACGAAAAGCGTGACGTAGGCAAAGGGAACGAGGGCGCCGAGACCAACCAACGACTCCTTTGACGGCGAGACAAACAACAGCAACGACTTCTGGATGACCGCCATGATGGGCAGGTTGAAACCGTGCCAGACGAAGACGAGTGGAAGATACTCCTGCGGCGACCGAGCGCGACCGGATTTCCTCGATCCGAAGTAGTACAGAAGAGTGAACTGAATGGAAATGACGACCGTGAAGTAGAGGGGTGGCAAGATGAATGACAGCACCGGCCCGCTGATGGATGCCAAACCGGTGAGCATTATCAGCGAGTACAACGCCAAACCGACCGTTAGGAACTCCAGGCTCTGCGCCTGGGTGAGCTCCCCCGCCAGCGCGACCGTCTGGGCGGCGGGCGATCTGACGATCCGGATGAATCTGGAGACGTAACGCCGAAACGCTCCCAGGCGAAGCAAGGTGTCGAGCAGGCTGCGCCACGAATCCGGTTCGTGGGTGGTCAGCTCATTGCCGCACTGGCTACAGAACCGACCATTTTGTGTCGCGCCGCAGTTCCGGCAGACGACCGCCTGTTCAGTCTGCATTTCGGGCATCGTTTACAACCGCCATGACCGCGCCGCGAGGGAACAGTCGAGGTTACATCGGCGCTGTCGCCGTGCCGGCAGTTAGTGGAGCTTCGCGGCGTTGATCGGGCAGTACAGCGCCACGACGGTCCGAATGGCGATCTCGGGAACAGATGAGGGGATCATCCAGCTGATCGACCCCGCGCCGACCATGTCGAGCGCTTGTGATTTGACCTGGGCGAAGGACGTGCC
>JAUTXM010000244.1 GCA_030838025.1 Acidimicrobiaceae bacterium | reverse complement strand
CGGGGAACCATCACCTCGCGCACGACCGTGTCGCCGAAGTCGATGATGGAGTGGATGAGGCGGCGTTCTTCGCGCTCGATCACGTCGTCCTGGGCGGCGGCGTCGGCCATGGCCAGCAGTTCCTGCTCCGACACATAGGGGCCCTGCTTGATGCCCTTGCCGGGCAGGATGATGTTGGCCAGCCCGATGAGGGCGTTGCTGATCCAGCGGACGGGCGGGATCTTGACCAGGGCGGCGACGAAAGGGGCCGCGACCAGGGCCGCTTGCTCGGAGTGCTGCACCGCCCAGGTCTTGGGCATGGCCTCGGCGAAGACGAAAATGAAGATGACTTCGAAGGCGGTGGCGGCGGCGACGCCGAGCGCGCCGAAGAGGTGGGCGGCGACGACGCCGACCAGGGTCGCGGCCACCGTGTTGCAGAAGAGCAAGAGGAACAGCACCGGGTTCAGCGTGCGCTCCGGGTGCTCGACCAGCTTGAGCAGGGCGGCGGCGCCCCGTTTCTTCTGGTCCTGGAGGGCCATGGCCTTGACGCGATTCATGCGGGTGAGGCCGGTTTCGGCCAGGGCGAGGACCCCGGACATGATGATGAGCGCCGCCACTGCGACCAGGAGCCACAGGTCGGAGGTGCTCCAGTGCCCGGCCGCTTCGGCGCCGACGATCACGAGTCGGGCGCCGCTGGAGGCGCCTCGCCCCCGGCGGGGGACTCGGGCGACGAGGCGACGGCCTCGGGCGGCGCGGCCGGCGCAGGTTCGGGCGCCGAGGCCGGTGCAGGCTGCGGTGGGCGGTGGAACTTGGTCAGCAGCGCCTGCTCCCGCTCCTCCATGGCCTCGGCTTCGTCGTCGTCGGTGTGGTCCATGCCCAGCAGATGCAGCAGGCCATGCACGATCAGCAGCGCCACCTCGTCGTCGTAGGTGCCGGCGTGCTCGGGGGCATTGCGGTGGGCCACGGAGGGGCAGATAACCACGTCGCCCAACACCGTAGGCATATCGCTTGGTTCGGACGTGTCTCCAGGACCGGTCCCGCCCGAGTCAGGCGAGCGCCCACCCTCGACCGGTTCCTCGTCGATCGGAAACGCCAGCACGTCGGTGGGCGAGTCCTTCCCGAGGAACCGCTTGTTGAGGTCGGTCATGGCCGCCTCGTCGACGAACAGCATCGACAGCTCGGCGTCGCCGGGAACCCCTTCTTCGAGCAGCACCAGCTCGGCCAGGCGGACCCAGCGCATGGTGTCGACCGGCTGGTCGTTCTGCTCGTCCGCCACGAACACCTCGATTGCCATCGTTCGTCGTTCCTTCCCCGGCCGGGCGTCTAGCCGCGGCCGCTGGCGACCGGTCCGCCCCGCTGAGCGTCGCCGGCCCCGGCGGCACCCGACCCCCCAGCGGCACCCGTACCGCCGGCGTTGGCGGCGGTGGCCATCTCGTAGGCGCTGACGATGTCTTGCACGATGCGGTGGCGCACCACGTCGCGCTTGCCGAGGTGGACCCAGGCCAGGCCGTCGATGCCGGCCAGCACCTTCTCCAACCCGACCAGCCCCGAGCGCCCGCCGGCCACATCGATCTGGGTATCGTCGCCGGTGACGACGACCTTGGAACCAAATCCGATGCGGGTGAGGAACATCTTCATCTGCTCGGGCGTGGTGTTCTGCGCCTCGTCGAGGATGATGAAACTGTGGTTGAGGGTCCGGCCTCGCATGTACGCCAGCGGCGCCACCTCGACGGTCCCCTCGTCGAGCAGGCGGCGACCGCCTTCGGTACCCAACATGTCGTACAGCGCGTCGTACAGCGGCCGCAGGTAGGGGTCGATCTTGGCCATGAGATCCCCGGGCAGGAAGCCGAGCCGCTCCCCTGCCTCGACCGCCGGGCGGGTCAGGATGATCCGCTCGACTTCCTTGGCCTGAAGGGCCTGCACCGCCAGCGCCACCGCCAGGTAGCTCTTGCCGGTGCCCGCGGGGCCGATGCCGAAGGTGATCACGTTGGTCCCGATGGCATCGGTATAACGCTTCTGCCCACTCGTCTTGGGCCGCACCGATCGCCCGCGCCCCGACCGCAGCACCTCGGCAGTGAGCACCTCCGACGGGCGCTCGTCGGCCCGGATCATGTCGATGGTGCGGCGGACCACCTGGGCGTCCAAGGGGTGTCCCCGCTCCAGCAGGAGCCGCAACTCGTCGACGGTTCGCTCCGCCAGGACGGCCTCGTCGCCGTCGATCGTGAACTCGTTGCCCCGAGCAATGATCCGGGCGCCGGGAAAGGCGTCCTCGACCAAACGAAGGTTTTCGTTGAACTGGCCCACGAGATGGGCCATCAAGTGGGTCGGGACGATGACGGTGCTGGGAGTTGACACGACTTTCAGCGATCCAGGCTACCGCGCCGGGGCCCGAACCCGGCGATGCTTCGACCGCGGGGGTCAGCCAGGAGGCCACCCCAGGAGCCGGCCCCCGAGAACGTGGAGATGGAGGTGGGCAACGCTGTTGCGAGCGTCCTCACCCACGTTGAACACCAGCCGGTAGCCCCGGTCCGCCACGCCCTCCTGTTCGGCCACCTGGCGGGCCGCGCCCAGCAACTCAGCCAGCAGCGGCCCGTCGTCGGGTCCGACCTGGCCCGCATGGGCAATGTGGCGCTTCGGCACGACCAGCACGTGCACCGGCGCCGCGGGCTCGATGTCCCGGAAGGCGTAGGTGTTGTCGGTCGCCAGCACGCGCTCGGATGGGATCTCGCCGCGGACGATCCGGCAAAACAAGCAGTGTTCCTCGGCACCCATCCGGAGTTCACCGTACCGCTCGCCGCACCCGATCCGATACGGTCAGCTGTGGCCGGCTCCGACGAGATCGACGCCCTATTAGCCTCGGCGGGCCGCTCGCCCGACGACGACCTGGCGGAGGCATCGGCGCAGTCGCGCAGCCGCCGGCGGTGGTTGCGCCAGCAGGTCGCCGAGTCGTCGACCATGGCCGGCGTGTTGATGAGCCTGGCCGAGGGCGACGCTGCGGTCACGATCCGCTGCGGCCGGTGGACCCATGCCGGCCGGCTGCGCCGGGTGACCGCGGCCCTGTGCGTGATGGAGCAGACGGGAGGCATCGCCCTCATCCCCACCGCCTCGATCACCTCCGTCGAGGCACCGGTCGCGGTGGCCGACGACCGGGCGCCCGCCGGGGGCCTCGACCTGGCGGCGGTCCTGGCGGCCGTCGTCGCCGAGCACCCACCGCTCCGGCTGCAACTGGACGACGGGACCGAAGTGGCCGGAACGCTTGTGGATCTGGGAAAAGACGTCGCCGTGGTGCGGCTCACGTCGTGCGTCGCGACGGTGCGCCTGTCGGCTGTCGCCAGCTGCATCCTGCTGGGCCCGGGAACCGGCGGCCCGCCTGGGTGAGGTCAGGACGCGGCGTCGGTCGACGACTTGGGATCAGCGGCTGACTTCGGCTCGGGGTACAGGTGCTCGAGGCTGCCTGGGGCGATGCGCATGCGATCGATGAAGGCGTCGATGTCAGGGGCCTGCAAACGGATGACGCGGCCCATTTTGTACGCCGGGAGCTGGCCTTCGTCGATGAACCGGTACAGGGTGCGAAGCGTGACGCCCAGCTGCTCACACGCCTCGCGCGTCCCCATCCAATGGATCGCTTCGCTCACAAGAGGAAACTATAGCACGTTACAGGCTGAACGAAGCTGTTTCGATAACTTTCATGTCTACGGCCCCCTGATCAGTCGGCCTGCGGCATAGGGAGGATCGAGAGGCAACCGCGATCACTCGAAGGAGTCGCCGTGCAGCTGGTTTCGCAGGTCCCGTCGCGCCCGGTGCTGCTGGTAATCGACGACAAGGAGGGCAGCGTCCTCACGCGGGTGCGCCGGGCCGCACCCGCGGCCGAGGTGGTCGGCCGCGGCTCGTCCGAAGGGGCATGGAGCGCCCTGACATCGGGGCGCCGGTACTCGGCGATGGTCGCCTTTGGTGTCGATTGCACCCTGGCCGCCACGGCCGTCGGCCTGGGCGTTCCGGTGATCGAGGTGACTCGCCACTCGCCGCCGGCCGAACTGGCGGCGACGATCACGGCGCTGGCGGCGCCCGTGTCGCTGGTTGACGATCCGTTGACCTTGGGCCCGGCCTCGGCGTTTCGGTCGCCGAGGTCCAGTCCGAGTCGCGACGGCCGCCTGCTGGCGGTGTGTGGCCCCGGCGGGACCGGTGCCTCGTCGATCGCGGCGGCGCTGGCCGAGGCTTTCGCTCGCCCCTCCCCGGCCCCGGACCGCCCGGCTGCTCCCCCCTCAGCCGGGCGGCGGGCCGTGGGGAGGCCGGGGCCGCGCGTCCTGCTGGCCGACTTCGCTCGCCGCAGCGACCAGGCATTCCTCCACGGACTCGAGGATCCCGGCGCCGGGCTGCTGCCGCTCGTCGATGCCGCCCGGTACCGCCCCATCACGGCGGCCGATGTCCGGTGCCACACCGTCGCTCGACACCGATTCCGCCTGCTGGCCGGCCTGCGCCACCCCTGGCACTGGACGGCCGTGAGCCCGACGGCCTTCGACCAACTCCTTACGGTGCTGCCGACCCTCTTCGACCTGGTCGTCGCCGATATCACCGGGGATTTCGAGGGTGAGGCCGACTCCGGGTCATGCGATGTCGAGGAACGCAATCACATCGCCCGCCGGACCGCTCGCGCCGCCGACCTCGTGGTCGTGGTCGGGGGACCGGGGGCCAATGGCGGCCGCCGCTTGTCTCAAGTCGTCGACGACCTCCTCGACCTCGGTGTCGATCCGGCGCGCATCCAACCGGCCGTCCGGGCCAGCGCTCCTCACCGTATTTGCGGGCTGCCGACGGCGGCGGTCGAGCTACCGCCCATGGCGAGGACTCCAGGCCGGTTGCTTCCGCGCCAGACGGTCCTGCCCGTGGCGGCCGCCGTGGTGGACCTGCTCTCCCGGTTGCCGGCGCCGGATCGCCGGCCGGCGTTGGTGCCGGTCGTACCGGGATCACTCGGCTGCCTGGCCCCGTGAGGGCCAGGTCAAAACAAGGTCAAGTCGCCCAGGCTCTCGCCCCGCAGCCGGTCGTAGTCGACCTCGACCCACGCGATGCCCCGTGCGGCGGCCAGGACCCGAGCCTGAGGCTTGACCTGCTGGGCCGCCAGTATGCCCCGCACGGGACGGAGCCGGCCGTCAAGATCGAGTCGCTCGAGGTAGCGGGCCAGCTGCTCGACGCCGTCGATGTCACCCCGGCGCTTTATCTCCACGGCCACCGCCGCCCCACTGGCGTCACGGCACAAGAGGTCGACCGGGCCGATGTCGGTGGGGAACTCCCGCGTCACCAGGCGCAGGCCGTCGGCCAGCACGTCAGGCCGGGCCGCCAGCAGCTCCTGCAGGTGGGCTTCCACACCATCTTTGGTCAGACCTGGGTCGATGCCGAGGTCGGCGCAGGTGTCGGACAGCACCGACTCGATCGTGATGGTGAGGGTCTCGCCGCGTTGGTTGACGACGACCCAGCGCCCCTCCTCCTCGTGCAACTGGCACGGCGGGCTCATCCAGTTGAGCGGCTTGTAGGCCCGGTCATCGGCGTGGATCGAGACGGAGCCGTCGGCTTTGACCATCAGCAGCCGGGGAGCCATCGGCAGATGGGCGGTCAGCCGGCCCTGGTAGTCCACCGAGCAGGTGGCGATCACGAGACGCATGTCCTCACGATTGTGTCGCACTGTTGATCATCGAAGTTGACCGTCCGGCGGGCGAGTTCCGCAAGCGTGCCGAGACGCCCGAAGAAGCGGCCCGGCTGAGCCACGAGGCCCACGTCCTCACCGTCGCCCGTCACCCCGGCGTGGTGGAACTACTCCGTCGCGACGGCCCCACGTTGGCGCTGCGGCTGGTGGACGCCGAGCCGCTCGCCGCGGACACAGCGCTGGTGGCGGTGCCGGTCGGGGTGGCGGTGGCGACCACGCTTGCGGACCTGCACGACCTCGGTGTGGTCCACGGCGCCCTCAGTCCCGACCACATCCTCGTCGACCGGTCAGGCCGGCCGACCCTGTGCAGCTTCGGGCGGGGGGCGATCGATGCTGCCCCCGACGGCGAGGCTGCCGCCCGCGACGTGGTGGCCCTGGCCCGCGCCCTACTCACGACCTCGACGGAAGCCAGCGCCACCACTACCCGGATCCTGACAATGGCCGCCAAGGGGGGCCGCAAGCCGCCATCCGCCCGTGAACTCGCCGCGCTCCTGGCTGACACTCCTCCGCCAAGGCGACGGCTCCCACGGGCGGTACCCGTCGCCTTGGCCGCGTGCACCGTCATAGGAGCCATCGCGTTTCTTTCGGCCGGACAACCGGTCCCCGCCGGGGCATGTCCGGCGGTCGACCGGGGCTGCCAGCCCATTCCCCGCTCCGATGGCGTCGTAGAGACGCCGTCGGGGCGCTTCCGTATCGGTCGTCCCGACGATGTGCTCGTCGTCGGTCGCTGGCAATGCGGCGCCGCCCTCCCCGCCCTGCTCCGACCCACGACCGGGGAGATATGGGTGTGGGACGCCTGGGCCCGGGCGGGCGATCCGCTGACGGCGCGTCTGGCGGGCCGGATACCGGATGCGGTTACGTTGCGGGTCGACCCGGACGGGGCGGGATGCGATGGCCTGCGAGTCCTGCGCCACGCCGGCGGGGCCGTGGTTGTCCACCCGGGACGACCCGCATGACAGACTGCCGTCATGGCCCGGGCTGTCGTCCGTTTGATCATCGGACTGCTGATGGCCCTCGCCGTCGGGCTCATGTTCGGGCCCATTTTCTGGCCGGCCTCGGCCGAATCGCCCAACCTCGTGGCCTCCCAGCCGGTACAGGTACCGACCGTCACCACCCGAGTCACGGCGCCGCCCTCGAGCTCGTCGGCATCCACCACGCCGACGACCAGGAGGCCCACCGTGTCGACCCGGCCGCGGGTCACGGGTTCCACCACGTCGACGAGTACTACCTCGACGTCGACGACATCGACCACGGTCGCGCCCATTCCGGCTCCGGCGCCCGCTCCCGTCACCCTGCCATTGGCGTCAGCGGCGCAGAGCGGCAGCATCGGCGCCTTCTTCCCGATCCTGAGCGCCATCGGAATCGTCACCCTCGTCGGGCTCCTGACCGCTCAGTGGTTCCTCACCAAGCCGGGACGCAAGGGTCCTACCCTGTAGCGGCTGACTCGAAGGATTGGAGGTGGGCGGCCACCTCGTTGGCGAGGAGCCGTCCCCGGACGGTCAGCACGGTCCGGTCGCCGTGGCGACGCACAAGACCTTCGAGTCCTGGCACCTGGTGGACCTCGGGCAGGCAGCGGGTGTCGACGCCGTCGCGCGTGCGTAGCGCCAGCTGCCGCCGCTCCAGCTCCCGGGTGGCGGCGTCCAACAGCTCCTCGCCGCCCACGGGAGTGCGGCCCGAACCGAGCAGGTCGAGGTAGCGCTCGGGGGTGCGCACGTTCCACCACCGCCGGCCGTCTTGGTGCGAGTGGGCCGCGCAGCCCACCCCGCGGTAGTCGCCCTGGGCCCAGTAGAGCTGGTTGTGCCGGCACTCCCGCCCCGGTCGGGCCCAGTTGGAGATCTCGTACCAGCCGAAGCCGGCGCCCTCGAGCCGCTCGTCGGCCAGGAGGTACTTGTCGGCTTGGTCGTCGTCGTCGGGCCAGCGGCCGCGGTCACGGGCAAGGGGTGTGCCCGGTTCGACGGTGAGGGCGTAGGCGCTGATGTGCTCCGGCTCGAGGGCCAGGGCCGCGTCCACGGTTGCCGCCCAGTCGGCAAGGGATTCGCCCGCGCCACCGAAGATGAGGTCCAGATTGATGGAGTCGAAACCCTCGGCCCGAGCCCAACCAACGGCCTG
>JAUTXM010000243.1 GCA_030838025.1 Acidimicrobiaceae bacterium | reverse complement strand
GTGCTCGAGCCGCTGGACCAGACCCGGCCTGAGGGGGCGACCGGCTACCGCATCCCCCGCGACCGCTACCAACTGCCCGACCCCGGCCTGGCCGAGGACGAGCTGGCGGCCCTGCATCTGGCCGCATCGGCGGTCGACGTGGAAGGGGCGTGGGGCCGCAGCGCCGCCACTGGTGCGCTCTGGAAGCTGGCCGCGGCCGGGGCGCCGCAGCAATCGGCGGGGGTCGCGGTCGTGGCTCCCACAGCGGCCGCGGTGGCGCTGCCGGCCGGCGAGCGGGTGGCGGTGCTGTTCGGGGCGGTCGCCGACCGCCAAGCGGTCACGTTTCGCTACCACGGCGGCGAGCGCCTGATCGACCCGTGGCGGCTGTCGTTCCGCAACGGGCAGTGGTATCTGGCCGGGTGGGACCACAGCCGGGGCGGGTCGCGCACCTTCCGCCTCGATCGAATCGAGACCATGCCCGAACGGGTCGGCTCTCCGGGCGCGTTCGAGCGGCCCCCGGCGGGATCGGCGGCCCCGGCGCCGGCGTGGCAGCTCGGCGAGGACGAGGAAGTGACCGCCACCCTCCTGGTCGACGCGGGCCAGGCCGGCTGGGCCATCACCGCCGCCGGTGCCGGCGCCGGGGTCGAGCGGCGCGCCGACGGCAGCGTGGTCCTGTCGGTCTCGGTGACCAACCGCGACGCCTTCCGGGCGTTCGTTCTGGGCTTCTTGGATCACGCCCAGCTGCTCGGCCCGCCGGTGCTGGTCGACGACCTGATCGACTGGTTGGAAGAGATGGCGGCGCCGTGAGCCGCCCCGGGGCCCAGGACCGCCTGGCGCGCCTGCTGGCCGTGGTCCCGTGGGTGGCGGCGCGCGATGGCCCCCCAATCGTCGAGGTGTGCGAGCGGTTCGGGGTCACCGAACAGGACCTCCTCGATGACCTCGACCTGCTGTTCCTCTGCGGGGTGTACCCCTTCACACCCGATTCGCTGATCGAGGTCGACGTCGCCGACGGCCGGGTGTGGATCCGATTCGCCGATTATTTCCACCGGCCCCTGCGCCTGACGCCGCCCGAAGGCCTGGCCCTGTTGGGCGCCGGTTCGGCGCTGCTGTCGATGCCCGGCGCCGACGACGACGGTGCCTTGGCTCGGGCCTTGGACAAGTTGGCGTCGGTGCTCGGGGTGGACGCGGACGACTCGGTCGCGGTCGAACTCGGCCCCGCCGTTCCCGAGGTGCTCGACGTGCTCCGGCGGGCGACGGCCGAGCGCCGGGGGCTCCAACTCGACTACTACTCCTTCGGGCGCGACAGCAGCGGGACGCGCCTGGTCGAGCCGTGGGAGGTGTTCAACGCCCGGGGGCAGTGGTACCTGAGCGGGTTCTGCCGGGCCGCGGAAGGCGAGCGGCTGTTCCGGGTCGACCGCATCAGCGGTGCCACCATGCTGGCCGAGACCTTCGTGGCCCCGCCGGGACCGCTCGACCGGCGGACGTTTCACGCCGACGCCAGCCGCCAGACCATCGTCCTCGACCTGGACCGTCCGGCGCGCTGGATCGCCGAGCAGTACCCCAACCTCGGCGTGGCCGAGCGGCCCGGCGGGGTCCTGCGGGTCACGTTGCCGGTGAGCGAGCGGGCCTGGTTGGAGCGCCTGCTCCTGCGCGCCGGGCCGTCGGCGACGGTGGTCGACGGCGACGCGACCGTCGGGCCGTCGGCGGCCGGCCGCATTCTGGCTCGATACCGAGTACCCAAGCCGGTTCGGTAACGTACAGAGGTCGTGTCCGACCCGGTCGCTCGTTTCCCCCCCGGTCCCCCTGTGACGCCACGAACCGGTCCCGCGACGCTGGGTCGGTCCGAGGGCGCCTCCGGCGCGGACAACCACGGTGCCGGGCCGTCCGCGCTCGACGCCATCGATCCGCTCGGTTCCACGGGACCGACCGATCCCACCGGGCCGACCAGGCCGACCGGGCATGCCCGCAAGGGCGGGTCGGCGCGGGCCATCGCCGAGTGGGTCGTCATCCTCGTCGCCGCCCTCACGGTGGCGATCGTCGTCAAGACCTTCCTGATCCAGGCGTTCTACATCCCGTCGGGATCGATGGAGCCGACACTCAAGCCGGGCGACCGGGTGCTGGTCAACAAGCTCAGCTACGACCTGCACAGCATCCACCGCGGTGACATCGTGGTGTTCAAACGCCCACCGAGCGAGGCCGACGACCCGACGATCAAGGATCTGATCAAGCGGGTGATCGGGCTCCCCGGGGACCAGATCGAAGGCCGCGACGGCCTGGTCTACATCAACGGCCAGCTCCTCAAGGAGCCGTACCTGCCGGCGGGAACGGTGACGACCAGCCTGCCGCTCATGACCGTCCCGGCCGGGCAGTATTTCGTGATGGGGGACAACCGCGGCAATTCCAAGGACAGTCGATTCATCGGACCCATCGCGGGGCATCTGATCGTCGGCCGCGCCTTTGTACGGGTCTGGCCACTGTCAGGCCTGGGGCTGCTCTAGCGCGTTCAGGGCGGCGACCATACGGTCGACGTAGTCGCTGTAGACGCCGTCACAACCCATCCGGAGCAGGGTGACCAGGTTGCGGTCGAACTGCGCGTCCCACCCCAGCGCCAGGCGCTGGAACCGATGGAACAGCGTCGTGAGGCCCGGCGTCCAGTCGGTCAGGTGCATGTTGACGGCGTCGATCCCGGCATCGGCCAGCGACGCGGCCCGGCGTTCGGGCCCCTCGCGAAGGCGTCGCAGCCGGGTCGAGTCCACCAGCCGCACCTGATCGGGGAGTGGCGATCGGCCGCCTTCCGCCGCCCGACCGGGGGTGCCATCGGCCCGCCATTGGGCGAGCTGTTCCCAATCGTGATGGCACAACCAGAGCTTGCTCAGCGCTTCGCCGCCCGCGGCCCGGGCCACGGCGACCACTGCCGTGGCAGCGGCGGTGTCCTTGACGTCGAGCGACAGGTGGAAGGCGGTGCCGCAGTCGGCGTACAGGTCCTCCAGGGTGGGAATGTGAGGCGGGAGCCTGGCCCGCTCGATGTCGCCGATCGACCGGCGCCGCAGACCCGAGCGCACCGCCCCGTCGTGGTCCAGCACCGCCGCGCCGTCGGCGGTCAGCCAGACGTCACTCTCCAAGCCCGTCGCCCCGAGGCTGAGGGCCAGGCGGAACGCCGCCAGGGTGTTCTCGGGGGCGAGGGCCCGGGCACCGCGGTGCGCGAAGCCGATCGGCGGTCGAAGGATGGAGTCCACCGTCCAATCCTGCTCGACGCTCCGTATCTTATGTTGATGCTGTCCCCCCTCTGGTGGTTGCCGCTGGCCGTGGCCGCGGCCGCCGCCGTCCCCATCTGGCGTGGTGCCCGTCGCCTCGTCGACGAGGCCGCATCGCTTCAGGCGTCGATCGTGGAGCTCGCCCAGGTGCGTCCCATGGTCGCGCAGGTCAGAGACGAGATCGCCGCCGTCGGTACCGCTAGGCGAGGCATACGCGATTTAGGCCCCCGGTAGACTGGGATTCGGTGCTGAATTTTCCGGGACCTGAGAAGATCCTGCTGCTGGCCGTCATTGCCTTGGTCGTCATCGGCCCGACCCGCCTGCCCCAGGCGGCGCGCACCGCCGGCAAGTGGATCGCTGAGCTGCGCAAGCTGACCTCCCGTTTCCAGGATGAGGTCTCCGGTGCGCTGGCCGAGCCCAAGGACGCCCTCACCGCAGCCGTCGGGGACCTGCGCAACGAGGTCGGCGGCTGGCGCGAGGAGCTCGGCGGTCTGAGCCGGGCCATCACCACCGCGCCGAGCGCCGCGGGCGCGACCGGCGCGGCTGCCCCGACGCCCGCGTCGCCCATGACCGCCGCGGGCGAGCCCGCAACCTGGACCAACGCCGCCACCTACGCCGCGTCATCCAACTCCTCTGACCCATCCATCTCGTCGATCGACTCCGTCTCCTCAGGGTTCGCCCTCCCCGGGCTCCCCTCCCTGCCGCCGGCACCCGACGACCCGTCGCTCAACTAGCGACGAGCCCGGCCCGAAGGGACACCCTCATCGCACTCCGACTGCGCCGCGCCAACAAAGAGAGCTCCAACGGCTCGCACCCTCCCGGCGAGGGTGAGGAGGTCGACGGCCTTCCCCGAATGACCCTGGTCGAGCACCTGACCGAACTGCGCAAGCGGATCATCATCTGCATCATCGCCCTGGTCATCGGCACCCTGTTCGGGTTCTTTCTGTACAACTCGGTGATCCACTTCATCGCCCACCCGTACCAGGACTTCGCCCGGAAGCACCCGAAGCAAGTGGGCCTCCAGGGGCAGTTCGTCGTCACCGGCCCCCTCGAGGGATTCAGCACCCGCCTCAAGGTGGCGGCCTACCTGGGCGTCTTCTTCTCGTCGCCCATCCTCCTGTGGGAGCTGTGGCGGTTCATCACACCGGGGCTGCACAAACACGAGCGGCGCTACGCCATCAGCTTCGTGGCCTCGGCGCTGGTGCTATTCAGCCTGGGGGTGACCGTCTCGGTCCTGGTATGGCCCAAGGCGCTCGACTTCTTGATCCGGATCGGCGGCAACAACGTCGCCGCCCTCTACGGGCCCTCGAAGTACGTGAGCCTGTACGTGGCCGCGGCGGCCATCTTCGGGGTCGTGTTCTTGTTCCCCGTGGTGCTGGTGTTCCTCGAGGTCGTGGGCGTCGTGTCGAGCCGGAAGCTGCGCAAGGTCCGGCGCCCCGCCATCGTGGGCATCGCGTTCCTGGCCTGCGTGGTCACGCCGAGCAGCGACCCGTACTCCTTCATCGCCATGGCGGTGCCCCTCTACATCTTCTACGAGACAGCCATCGTCATCGGTCGCATCCTCAAGAAATGAGCCCGATTCGGGTACAACTACAGGTGTGAAGGCGGAGCGAGGCCCGGCCGAAGCGGTCCGCACGTCGTTCGCCCTCAGCCTCGGATTCCGGCTGGACCCCTTCCAGCTGGCGGCCCTCGATGCCCTCGACGCCGGATCGAGCGTCGTGGTGGCGGCTCCGACCGGATCAGGCAAGACCGTGGTGGCGGAGTACGCGATTGCCCGAGCCCTGGGCGAAGGATCGAAGGTCTTCTACACGACCCCCCTGAAGGCGCTGTCCAACCAGAAATACGGCGACCTGGTGCGCCGCCATGGCGCCGAGCGCGTCGGCCTGTTGACCGGTGACAACGCCATCAACGGCGACGCCCCCGTCGTGGTCATGACCACCGAGGTGCTGCGCAACATGATCTACGCCGGCTCGGGCGCCCTCGACGGCCTGCGCTACGTGATCCTCGACGAGGTCCACTACCTCCAAAACGCCTACCGCGGTCCGGTGTGGGAGGAAGTCATCATCCACACGCCGCCCACCGTCGACCTGGTATGCCTCTCGGCGACGGTGTCCAACGCCGAGGAACTGGCCGACTGGATCCGAACCGTGCGCGGCGATACCGCGGCCGTCATCGAAGAACGGCGGCCGGTCGAGCTGCACAACCTCTACCTTTTGGGAGACCGCAGCAGCGACCGGCTCCTCCTTTTCCCCACCCTCGTTGATGGCCGGCCCAACCCCGAGGCCAGCGCCCTCGACAGCAAGACCCTCCGCCAACCGGGGCAGCGTGGCCGGCCCCGGGGGAGGCTGTTTACGCCCCGGCGGCCCGAGGTCGTCGAACTCCTGGCCGACGCCGAAATGCTGCCCGCCATCTACTTCATCTTCAGCCGGGCGGCCTGCGACGATGCCGTCACCCAATGCGTGCGCGACGGCCACCGCCTCACCCAGCCGGAGGAACGGCGCCAGATCCGGGCCATCGTCGAGGCCCATGTGGAAACCCTCTCCGACGACGACCTGCGGGTGCTCGACTACAACAACTGGATCGGCGGGCTGGAGTCGGGTTTCGCGGCCCACCACGCGGGCATGGTGCCGCCGTTCAAGGAGGCGGTCGAGGCGTGCTTCGCGGCGGGACTGGTCAAGGTGGTGTTCGCCACCGAGACGCTGTCGCTCGGCATCAACATGCCGGCCCGGTCGGTGGTCATCGAGAAGCTGACCAAGTTCACCGGTGAGCGCCACGAATTCCTGACCCCGGGGGAGTACACCCAGCTGACCGGTCGGGCGGGGCGGCGGGGCATCGACGACGTCGGCTACGCCATCGTGCTGTGGTCGCCGTTCGTGCCCTTCGACCAGGTGGCGGGCTTGGCCGGGACCAGGACCTACGCCCTCACGAGCAGCTTCCGGCCGACCTACAACATGGCGGCCAACCTGGTCCGGCGCTACCCGCCCGACGTGGCCCACCATCTCCTCAACCTGTCCTTCGCCCAGTACCGCGCCGACAGCGACGTGGTGCGGCTGGAGGCGCAGCTGGAGCGCACCCGCGAGGCGGTGGCGGAAGCGCAGGCCGCGGCGCATTGCGAGCGGGGCGACATCGAGGAGTACCGGGCCGTGCTGCGCGCCAGCGAGGAGTCCGGCCGCCATCGCCACGCCTTCAGCGGCGACGTGCTGGCGGCGCTCGACCGGGTGAAGCCGGGGGACGTGCTCGTCGTGCCCGGTGGCAAATCGGGGGGCCGGGTGGCGATTCTGTCGACCTCGCGCCGGCGCGGCGGCGACCTGCGGCTACGGGCCATCACCACCGACCGGCGGATGCTGTCGCTCGGCCCGAAGGATTTCCCGGCGCCTCCTCGCCCCGTGGCGCGCATCGAGTTGCCCGCGCCCTATGCCCCCAACAATGCCGGCTTCCAGCGCCATGTGGCCTCGGCCCTGCAGGCGGCCCGGCTGCGGGAGGACGGCCTGGTGGGGTTGCACGGCCCTGGTCGCGCCCCCCGGGGCCGCGGTGAGGAGGTGATGGCCCGGGCCGAGGCCGCCGCCGCCCACCCGGTGGCCAGCTGCCCCGACGCCCGCCGCCACCTGCGGGCCGCCGATCGGGCCGAACGCCTCATCCGCGACGCCGAGCGGATGGAGCGGCGCATCCGGGGCCGGACCGAGTCGCTGGCCCGCCAGTTCGACCGCGTGCTGCGCGTGCTCGAGGCGTGGGGGTACATCGACGGATGGTCACTGACCGAGCGGGGGGAGCGGCTGGGTCGGGTGTACCACGAGGCCGACCTGCTCGTCACCGAGTGCATGGAACAGGGCCTGCTCGACGGGCTCAACCCGGCCGAGCTGGCCGCAGTGGCGTCGATGTTCACCTTCGAGGCCCGGGGGCCGGGCGAGGGACCGACGCCACGGTTCCCCT
>JAUTXM010000233.1 GCA_030838025.1 Acidimicrobiaceae bacterium | reverse complement strand
TCGGCGGGAACTCGATCGTCGGCGGCCTGACCGTCAGCGGCAACATCGCCCCCAACCGCGGTACCCCCCGCGAGGACAACGCCACGGAGATCGAGGCCAACGTGGTCACCGGCCTGACGACATGTGCCTCCAACAACCCGGCCCCGGTCAACGACGGCCGTCAGAACACCTTCACCGGCGGCGCGATGGGTCAGTGCGCCGGTCTCTGAGCGGCCTCGAGCTGGGCGGTAGCGAACAGCACCCCCAAACCGGCCTGTAGACCGCAGAGCCTTCCGAACAATCATCTCGCCACTAAGGAGAAATCATGCACCACTTTCACCGGCGGATACGCCTGGGCCTCGTCGCCACCCTGACCGGAGCCCTGGCAGGAGCGTTGGCCCTCCCCGTCCTGTCGACCATGGCCCCGCAGACCGCTCAGGCCGCAGTCCTGTGCACTCAGACAATTGTCGGAGCTCACAGCGGCGTTTTGAACGTGGCCGCCAACCAGAAGCTATGCCTGGTCAGCGCCGTGCAGGACTCCGCAATCAACGTGGCCCCCGGCGGTGCGCTGTCCGTGTCCCTGTCGACGATCACCGGGGCCATCACCCTCAAGTCGGGCTTCACCAGCTTGGACTTCTGTGCCAGCAAGACGGTACGAGGCGCCATATCGGCCACCGGCGCCCAGGGAACTGTCCTCATCGGCGGCAGTGGTCTGGGTGCGCTGCTCTGCCCGGCCAACAGCATCGACGGGGCGATCACCCTCAATGCCAACAAGGCCAGCGTGACCCTTGCCTTTGGCACCATCAGTGGTGCCGTGACCGCTAGCGCCAACCTCGGAGGCACGACGATTTCGGGGAATCACATCGGCGGCAACCTGACCTGCACTACCAACGTGCCGGCCCCCACCAACGCCGGTGTGGCCAATGCGGTAGGCGGGGGCAGGTCCGGCCAGACCTGCGCCGTTAGCACCTTCTAAAGGAAGAAACACCCATTGGTGGTCTCAGCCCGCTGTCTGTGCGGGTTGGGGCCACCGGCATTTCAGGGCTCCGCCGAACCCCGTCCTGCGATGGGTGACGACGTTGATGCGCCTGCCGACGATTTCGCGGCCGAAGCCGCTCTCGCTATGGCCGGCGTCGTCAACTACCACCAGACGACTGGCCGGCCAGGCGTGATGAAGCCGCCACGCGGTGTCCGGCGGGCTGGAGATGTCGTGGCGGCCGTGGACCAGCACGGCGGGGATGGACGCCAACTTGTCTATCCCCGCCATCACCTGGTCGGGGGCAAGGAAACACCCGCGGCTCCTGTAGTGGGTGGCGAGCCAGCCACGACACCAACGCCATCGACGACATAGAAGTTGCCGTCGGAATTCCCTGAGCCACCACCGCCTTAACTTATGGGTATTGGACCTAGGTCACCCAGGCGGAGGAGTGCAGGCCGCGCGAAAACCGAAGCTGAGCCTCAGCGCGGCCAGTCGATCTGGCTGACCAGTTGGATTACGGTAACGCCGAGGAGCGCACTCGCCTCTACCGGCCGGTAGGTGGTCGAATCGCGGGCGAACCAACTCAACTGGGCAACCACAGGATCGGCGACGCAGATCTCATCCACCCCCTGACGAGCGTAGAAACCGAACTTTTCCCACGTCTCATCGTCTGGGGCCAGGACCTCGACAACTATCGCGGCGGTAGGAACCCATACCTCGGTCGGCAGGCCGCGGTGGTACCCCCGGTCTGGCACTCGGTAGTCGTCGGCCCGGCCCAGGTTGAACGGCCCGGTCCCCACCAGCCCGGCGGCGCGCGCCAGCGGGCCGAGCAGTTCGGCCAGGACGTTGTCGACGTAGCCATGCCAAGGGTGCGAAGCGGGTGCCACGTGGTACTCGCCCTCCCAGTTCTCGTCGAACAAGTCTTGGCCAAGCGACCGGCGTCGGGCCAGGACCGCTTCGAACTCCGGGGATGGCCTGCCCAGCACGACCGTCTTCATAGCGCGAACCTGCGTTACGTCGTTTCACCCAACACCGACGGGCCGAGGTTGGTTCCTAGCCGGACATCATCACCCCGCCCGGCGGCGGAAACACTGCGGTGGCGCGCCACCAGGCCACGCCATTTCACCGTTGGCGGGGGCGCGGGACGGGATTGGACTGCAACTGGGCGGTGATCCGCGGGCTGCTCACCCGCGGGCCACTTCCGCCAGGTGTTGGATCCCAGCCAGTTGGTCGAACTTGCCGGCGGGAGCTTCGGGTTCGCGGCCGACCGATGGCGTCCAGCCGAGAGCTCACGCGAGCCGAGCTCCCGGGCCCTCGAGTCTTAGTGACCGCGTGCTCACGCTTGGCGGGAGGAAACCCCGCGGGCCGGTCCTCAAGGCGCTGGAGTTGCCATCGACGACGGGCTACTCGCCGATATGGCCCGTCACGCGTCGCGGCGTTTGAGGACGACCGCGCCGCCGGCAACGGCCGCCACGGCATACAGCGCGAACACGCCGATGCCTGACCACGGCGCCAGCAGGCTCGTGTCGCGAACGGTGGTCATGACCTGCGACCCCGCCATCAGCGGAAGGAAACGGTAAACGTCGGCATACAGCGAAGGCGGCAGGGCACTGACGATGGGCGGCAAGAGAAACATCACCCCGAACAGGGTGGCGATGGCCCCGGCGGTGTTGCGCACCAGGAATCCCAGTCCGACACCGAGCAGGGCAATCACCGTGAGATACAGCGCTGCGCCCAGGATCGCCCGAACAGCGCCGGGAGACGCCAGGCCGATATGGATGCCGGCCCCGGCGAAGAACGCGGCGCCGGCTTCGAAGGCAATGAGGCTCGCCACGCCCATGGTCACGAACACCACCACCGCAAAGACCAGCGCCTTGGCCCACAGGACGGGCAACCGGCGCGGTACCGCAGACAGCGTGGCGCGGATCATGCCGGTGCTGTACTCACCAGTGACCATGAGCACCCCGAGGACGCCGATCGCGAGCTGGGCGAGGTACACGCCTCGAAGAGTGACCGCGGTGGGGTCGAAGCTCGGGCCGGGAAGGAATCCGCCGTGGGTCCTGATGTCGTTGGCCCGCAGGGCACTGATCAAGGTGCCCAGCCCGACGGTACAGATGACGGCGGCGAGCAGGGAGAACACGGTCGAGCGCAGTGAGCGCAGCTTGAACCACTCCGACACGATCACCCGCTTCTGGGTGACCGTGGGCAGCGCAGTCGAGTGCAAGGTCGTGGCGGTCATCGCAGCGCTCCTTCCGCACCGACAGGCTCGCCAAGATGCTCAATGGGACCGGCGAACTCCACTGTGTCTCGTGTGATGTTCATGAACGCCTCCTCGAGCGAGGCTTGAAGCGGCACCAGCTCGATGAGGGGGATCCCGACTCGGGCCGCCACGAGACCGATCTCCGAACTGTCGAGGCCGGTGACCTCGAGCGTGTCGGGCTCGGGCGACGTCACGCCGACACCGTCACCTGCCAGCAGCCGGCGCAGCCGCTCCGCTTCGGTGGTGCGCACCTTGACCCGATTGTGAGAAGCCATTTGAGTGAGCTCGTCGACGCCGACATCGGCGATCAGCCGGCCGCGGCCGATCACGATCAGATGCGATGCCGTGAGGGCCATCTCGCTCATCAGGTGGGACGAGACGAAGATGGTGCGTCCGTCGGCTGCCAAGGCCTTGAGCAGATTGCGGATCCACAAGATGCCCTCCGGGTCAAGCCCGTTGACCGGCTCGTCCAGGATCAGCGTTCCTGGGTCGCCGAGCAACGCCGACGCGATGCCCAGGCGCTGCCCCATGCCCAGCGAGAACCCGCCCGAACGTTTCCGCGCCACGTCGGTCAATCCGACCAGGTCGATGACCTCCTCGACCCGGCGGCGGGGGATGCCGGTTGTCGCCGCCAAGGCCAGCAGATGGTTGCGGGCCGAGCGACCACCATGGATCGCCTTGGCTTCGAGCAACGCTCCCACCTGCCGCATGGGTGCGGGTTGGTCGGCGTAGCGCCGCCCGTTGATCGTCGCCGTCCCACGGGTCGGGGTGTCGAGACCCATCAGCATCCGCATCGTCGTCGACTTGCCTGCCCCATTGGGCCCGAGGAATCCGGTCACCACGCCCGGTCGCACCGTGAATGTGAGGTCGTCGACGGCCAGTTTCTCCCCGTACCGTTTGGTCAGCCCACGGGCCTCGATCATGTGGTTTGCCTCCGAATGGTGTCGATACGACCATAAGCCGACACCCCCGCCGGGGTCGTCGCCCACGAGATGGATCTTGCGGGCCGCCGTCTCATCCGTGGGGTGTAGGTCAAGCGGGCCGTTGCCCGCGACCTCGGTGCGTCCTGATGTAGCAGAGTGGTGAAGGGACAAAGTTAGGAGGCCTGTGATGCGCCTGGTTGCCCGCCCCTTCGTTGTCGTCACGGTGATCGTCGTCGCTCTGCTGGCCGGAGGCTCGGCCGCCGCCGGCGCCAACGAGGTGATTCGGCCCGACGAGCACTTCATTGGCCTGGTCAACGGGAGCAATGTCCAAGCGGTCGTGTACACGCTTTGCCCGGGTCCCCTCTGGCCCGGACGCACTGGCCCCGTCGCCAGTGGTCAGAACCTGGCCGTCGCCCGAGTCGGCGCCGGGCACGGCTTCACGGGCCTGTTCAGCCAGGTCTACGCCTGGTTCGTCCAGGACTCCTCGGCGAGCGCCCCGGACCAGGTGAAGCTCGCAAAATACGGCACCCAACGGCAAGTCCCCTCCAGCGTCCGAGTGCCGTGCGACGGAACCGGACGAGTGGAGTTCAGTTCCTGCCCGTACCTGGCGCCGTGCGCGTTCGGGTGGGTGCCCAACTTCGTCGGCGTGCGCTTCGTCAATCTGGCGGCTTGAGGATCGGGCTCGCACCCGCGCCACTCGACCAGTGCGCCGCCCGCTTCCACCGGTTGACCCCGAGCTGATCCATGCGTTCTGGCAGCGCTGCTGCGCCGCCGGCGCCGCCGCCCCGGGCTCCCCGCCGCCGCCGGTCGTTAGCGCCTTCGGGGATTACGTGGACCTGGCCGACAACCTCATCGACTTGGTCCTCAACGGCACGAAGCGGGCGACGGCGGGTGCGGTGGCTGACTTCGACCACGACGGTGAGTCCTACCCGACGGTCGGATCGCGCTGGATCGCCACCGACGGGGCCAGCTGCCCCCGGGCCCTGTTGCGCTCCACGGACGTGCGCATCGGGCCACTGTCGTCAGTGGATGACTCGTTCGCGTGGGATGAGGGAGAGGGCGACCGGACCCGTGCGAGTTGGCTCGAGGGGCATACCAGCTTTTTCAGTCGCTACCTGCCGACGATCGGTGTCGACTTCCACCCCGACATCGAAGTGGTCTTCGAGCGCTTCGTCGTCGACTACCAGGAATAGTCACTCGGGCTTGCGTGACGCATCGGGTCGGCCGATCCATTCGTATAGTCGTTGCGACGCGGTGTATCGGAAATGCCCGACGGCTCTCTCCCAGTGTGTGGTGCCGACAGACGGCACCCGGACAGAGGAGGAAATAACATGAGCGGTACCACGACAGCTGAGCGCACCGTCGAATTGCGAGACCTGTACGCGCCCCTCCAGGCCCGGATGATGTGCCGGTCCTGCGGCCTGGCCGGTTGGGACGTCGAACTCGCGGCGAAGTAGTCGATCGTGCCGGCACCGACTGTGCTGGATGGGCGCCAGCCGACGCCGCATGGCGACGGCCACGGTCTCGCCCGGCGACACCGAACCGGTGTCGGAACGACGTACTGGGGCAGGGATCCCGAGCTGCTGGCGGCGATCTTGCCCTTGGTCGACTACATCGAGGTAACGCCTGACGTTTTGGCTGTCATGGGCCCCCAGGGACTGTTTCTGCCCGGTGACGTCATATCGGAACTGCGTGACATCGGCCGCGACGCCATGATCGTCGTGCACGGGGTCGGCCTATCGATTGGCACCGCGACCGGTTACTCGACTTCCTACCTCCACCTGCTCGACGCCCTGGTCGAGCAGGTGGACGTGGCCTGGCACAGCGAGCACCTTGGCTACACCATGGTCGGCGGT
>JAUTXM010000208.1 GCA_030838025.1 Acidimicrobiaceae bacterium | reverse complement strand
GGGAAAAGGGTTCGTCTCGTCCGCGTCCAGGTCGTTGTGACCAAAGAGGCCGTCGTCCAGGAAGCACGGCGGCCCGGCGCAGGGGAACAGGGAAACGGCGTTTACCTCGTGTGCGAACAGGCGGGCCCGGTCCATCCCCCGGATACGCTTCTGCCGGCCCGCTTCTGCCTTGGCCTCGGCCGCCATGTCATAGACGACCGGGTACCAGATCGCCCCGGAGAACTGCAGGAAGTGGGCGTCGTACGGCCCGAAGCGCCCGATCGCGTCGAGGTCCCGGGGGCGGGCATCGTTCTGGTCGAGCAGTCGGGCGGTACCGTCGTCGACCGCCAACGCCGAATCGCCGAAGGGACCGTCGGACGGCCCGGCGGCCGTTGCCGCCATGACCTGTAGCCCGTCCAGGTCGACCGTGACGCCATTCGGCAAGGTCTCGAAACGTGAGAAGCCGAGGTTCGTGAGTTCCCGGCGCAGTTCGTCGAGGGGAAAGTCGGGCAGCAACACCGTCGCCGCCCGCGACACCCGGGCCGCGAGGAACTCCGGATCGAAGTGGTCGTGGTGCAGGTGCGACACGTACAGGTAGTCCGGCGATGCGATGGCATCGACATCGAGGTACTCGTTGGTCGGGAACGGGAACCACGACGCGAAGTACGCCGGGTTGAACCAGGGGTCGCACAGGATGCTCCCGCCTGCCGTTTCGATGTACAGCCCGGCGTGACCGATGAAGGTCACCTTCATGGCGCTTCGCCCGCGATCAGCACGATCTTGCCCAGCTTGGCTCCTTCGGAGAAGCGAGCGTAGGCCGCCGCGGCGTCGTCGATCGGGTAGGTGGCGGCAACGGGAACCCGGATCAGGCGTTGGGCCACCAGGGGCAGGACCTGCGCTTCCACCCGGCGGGCGGCGTCGGCCTTCTGCTCCAGGGGCCGGCTACGAAGCATCGACGCCATGATCCGGCCTCGGACGGACATGAGGGCGTGCAAATTGATCTGGGCCTCGGCGCCCCCGCCCACACCGATGACGACGATGCGGCCGCCCGGGGCCAGGGAGGACAGGTCGGCCTTCATGTTGGGGGCGCCAACGAGCTCCAGCACCACGTCGAAGGGACCGTAGGCGTCGAAGCCGTCCGGGTCGACCGCGGTGACGCCGCGGGCGAGTTGCTGGACCGCCGGGCGCTGGGTCGGGTTGCGGACCGTCGCCACGATGTGGGCATGGACGGCGCCCGCCAGCTGGACGCCCGCACTCCCGACGCCGCCTGCGGCGCCGTGGATGCATACCCGGGCCCCGGGGCCGAGTTCGCCCTGGGTGAACAAGGCGTCGTGGGCGGTGGTGAACGCCTCGGGGAAGCCGCCCGCCTCAGCCCACGACAATCCGTCGGGAACGGGCATGGCCAGCCGCTCGTGGACCACCGCCAGGGTCGCCTGGGCGCCCCCGCCGACCACCGCCATGACCCGGTCACCTGGTTGGAAGCGGCTGGCGCCGGGCCCGTTGGCCACGACTTCGCCGGCCAGCTCGAGTCCCAGGATGTCCGGAGGTGAGCCGGGTGGCGCCGGGTAGAAACCTCGGACTTGGAGGAGGTCGGCGTTGTTGACCCCTGCGGCGCGGACGCGGACCAGGATCTCGCCCGCCCCCGGGGTCGGGTCGGGCCGATCCTCGACCGCCGGAACGCCGTCGTCGGCCCCGGTCGTGACGACGGCCTTCATCTGAGCCAAGCTACCGCAGCGCCGATCTTCCGCCTGCCTGGGCGACGGGTTCGGGGGCTTCCCCGGTCCTGCCAGAATTGCGGTAAGCCCTCTGGCGCGGCGCTCGAGCCCCCCCGCCGGCGGGGGGACCAACCGGCGGGGACTTTTCCCCAGATCGCCTTTTACGAGGTGGCCAGCCTCTGGGCCATGGAGATGAGCGTCTGGGCCTGAATGGTCTGCGACAGCGCGGTGCCAAAGGAGATCGGCGTGCCGTTGAACTCGGCCGCGTTCAGTTCGTTCTTGATGGCGGTCGCCAGGGTGTCCCGCCGCTGGCCGAGGCCGAGCAGCTGTTGCTCGATCACCGTGTAGTGCGAGTCGGCGGGGCTGGCGCTGGCCAGGGCGTGGGTGGAGGCCATCAGGGTGGCCGTCCCGAAGAGCCCGACGCTGGCGTTGAGCTGCTTGTACACCTGGGAGAGCGTCTGGACGGCGGGCAGGCGGAGCGGGGCGGGCACCGAGGTCAGGTCCTCGGTGATCACCCGGCCGTCTTGGATGTAGTCGTCCTTCAGGCCGACCAGGTGCAAGAGGGTGGGCCGGATGTCGGTGTGGTCGGTCCAGGTGCCGGTCGTGCCGCTCCCGGGGACGGTCACGTTGCCGCTGTTGGGTCCGGCCGAGCTCGGCCCCTGGGAGGGGCCCAGGCCGTCGACGCCCTTGTTGGCCACCCCCGGGCCGGCCAGGCCCAGCCAGGTGGTGTCGATCTCGGCCGCATAGTCACCGTGGTTGTAGGCGAATCCGGTGTTGACGGAGACACAGGCGGCGGTGCAGTTGGGGGCGCCGTTGAAGAGGAAGTAGTCCGGTTTGGCGAACATCGTGAACGTCGGTGTCCTGGCCGGGTCGGCGTTGACGATGTGCAAGATCGACTCCTCGACGGGGTCGGCGAGGTAGTTGGCGATCGTCTCGTTGGCGTTGCCTGAGTACGGGTTGCTGGCCGTCAACCCGGCCGAGTCGCGTTCCAGCTGGCGGACCGCGGGGTTGGTCCGAGGCGGTTGGCCGGTGACGTAGAACTGTGGGGCGGAGTCCGCTTCGAGGCTGAAGGGGGTGCTGTTGTTCTTCTGGGTGACCAGGAGACCCTTGACGTTGGTGTTGAGCTCGCCGAAGGTCCCGGCCGGGTACGTGCAGGCCACGTCGGGCGTGACGGTCGTACCGGTCACGATGGCGCCGTCGCAGTTGGGCGGCGTGGGCTCGATGGCCCGGCCCACGTTGGCGCCGGCCTCGTGGTCACCCTCGTCCGCGGTCACGACGAACTCGGTGTTGTTGGTGTTGATGCCGTCCGCCGCCAGCCGCTGGAAGAAGGTGGCGAACGCCGCGTCGTATGCCTGGGCCTGGGCGATGTAGCACGGGTCACCCGAGCCGAGGGCGGCAGGCGCGTTGGCGCAGGCGGCGATGCGCCTGTCGTTGTTGCCGTGGATGTCGGCGATGTAGGCCTGAACGACCGGCACGCCGGACTCCTGCATGTCGGCCGCGTAGGCCAGCGACTGGGCGGCGTTGATCGGCCCGAAGCCGGGGAAGCCGGGGTGGTTGGTCAGGAAGGCGCCGTTGATCTGGTTGCCCGCCAGGTCGACCAGGTTGCCGGCCGCATTGGTGACGGGGAAGCCGTTATGCGTCAGGTTGGGCGTGCCGGCGCCCAGTTGCGGGGCGACGTAGCGATGGCCGAACAGCGCCTGGAACCCGTTGTAGCCACCGGGTTCGGTCGGCAACGCGTCGGGCACCGCGGTCGCCGTCGGCGTGCTCTGACCGAACTTCACGGCGCTGGCGGAACCACAGAAGCTGTTGCCCTGGGCGCAGTGGACGCCGATGCCGAGGTAGTCAGCCACCTCGGGATCCTTGAACGGGTCGGAGTCGGCCTGCAGTTGCGCGTTCTCGGCCGACGACGGCCCGAAGACCTTGGGAATGTCGACCCCGGCGTTTTCCAGGACCATGTTGGCGGTGGACACGTTGCCGACGTCACAGCCGGCGCGGGTGTACGGCACCCACGGCGCGGGGGTGATGGTGTTCGGTGCCACCGCCGGCTTGGCGAAACCGGGCGGGACCGGTGCGTACACCATCGACGGATTGGTGTCGTGGCCCGGGTGGTTCGGCGAGGAGACGTCGAAGATGGGATCGGTCCAGTAGGCGAACGAGACGCCCTTGTCGGTGGTCCCGTCGGCGTTGTAGGCCTGGAAGGTGTTGCTGATCGGCATGCCGTGGCGGTCGCCGTACAAGCCGGTGTAGTTGGTGAGGCTGTCGTTGGCGGTGTGGGCGATCAGCGGCGTGTGGTTGTTGGAGAGCATGGTGCCGTTGTGCTCGATGAAGTTGAGCAGGTGGGGCATGAGTTCGAGGTCGGAGGGGACGTTGGGGTTGTCCCGGAAGAAGTGCACGTTGTCGAAGGTGATCTCGATGACGTGGGAGACGCCGTTACCCAGCTGGCAGCCACTGGGGGCGACCGAGACCGCGGACGCGGGCGCGGGCGCGGGCGCGGCCGCGGCCGCCACGGCTGCGAGGCCAAGGGCCGAAGTCGCCACCGCGACCGAAATCGCAGACATCCGTCCGAACCGCCGGAACACCTGCATGCCGTCCTCCAATCGCTGGGGCCAGGTTGAGGAGATCAGGATTCGGTCGGCCTGCACGCAGGAGTGCGCCTGGGTCCAGCGCCGCCGTTGTCGAAACTACGCGTCTGGCAACGGGTGTCAAACCGACGGACCGGCCTCATTCGGCGGGCCCGGTGGGCAGAGACCACCCGTGGGCAACGGCCTGGCGGCGCAGGCCGGACCACGATGCCTGGGCGCTGGTGCTGGCGCTGGCTTGTGCGGTGGCGGTGGCGCTGGCGGTGCCGGTGGCTTGGCTTGACGCTGCCGCCGGAGCGGGGACGGGGGTCTTGGATCCCGGTCCGAGGGATTGGGTGCCGGCCAGGACGCAGGGAAGGACGAACTGGGAGTCGACCTTCCATTGGGGCGCCACCAGCTGCGGTGGACTGGCGAAGTCGAGGACCTCGGCCAGGTTGTTGGCCGCGCCGTCGCGTGGCGTGAGCGGCGCCAGGCCCCACCGCCACTCGATGAGCTTCAGTATCGAGGTGTGGTCGTACAGCCCGTGGGCGACTACGCCGCGCGACGCCAGGGGCGAGATGACCAGGCAGGGGACACGGAAGCCCCTGAGTCCGGTCAACGCGGGATTGGTGTCCGGCGCCGAGGTGGGTGCCACGTGATCGAAGAAGCCGCCCCATTCGTCGAAGGTGATCACGAGCACCGTGCGATGCCAGTTCGGGCTGGTCGTAACCGCCTGATAGACGAGGTTCATGAAGGCCTCGCCATTGCGGACGTCGCCGTGGGGGTGATCATCGCTCGTCAGGCCATCGGCCAGTTCGAGGCCGAGCGTCGGGTCGACGTAGGACACGGCGGGGAGCGTTCCCAACGCCGCCGCCAGCTTGAACTGCAAGAAGGTCTGGCTGATGCCCAGGTACTTCGCTCCCCAGAGGGCGAGGAACGGCAGGTCGTTGAAGTAGTAGTTGGCCGACACTCCCGCCGCCATCAGGCGGTCCCAAATCGTCGGCAGGGACGTCAGGGTGAAGGTGTTGCTGGTCCGGTCCGTCCGGGCCGAGTGCAGGTACTGCCGGTTGGGGAACGTCGGGCCCAGGGTCGCGGCGAAGTAGTTGTCGCATACCGTCCAAGCCGGCGCCGCCCGGCCCAGGAAAGGCAAGTCGGGCTGGGTGTAGTAACCGATGGAGAAGGCGTCGTTGACCTTCAGCCAGCCGTCGCAGGCACCGCCGTCGTACTCCGTCCGGGCGCCGCCATACGAATGGTCCGGATCCTGGTGGCCACAACCCTGGAATGTGTTCAAGCGGTACGTGGGGTGGAGGAGGCCCGCCCGGTCGGGGTAGTTGAGGCCACCCTGGCGACCATTGGCACCGGGCATCCAGCCAAGCAGGTGGTCGAAGGAACGGTTCTCCATACACAGCACTACGACGTGGTCGAAGCCGGCCTGCGCGGGCGGTGGCAGGGTCGCAGACGTTGGCGCTGATCCCGCAAGCCGGGCGCCCGAGAGCGGGGCCACCTTGGCGAGGGCCGACGCCGCGGGAGTCAGCGCCGCCACGCCTCCGAGGGCACCAGCTCCGGCGAGAAACTGCCGCCGAGACAAGACCATGACGGGAGTATGTCGCGTCGGTGGGCGGGCCGAAAGGCCCGGCACCGAGATGTCAGCGACCGTTCAACCTGGCGCTATACGGACTCCCAGACGCGACTCCATCCGATCGAGAAGTGTTTGGGGCAAACTTGTCGAATGCTCGACCGCCTCGATCCCGGCGGCCAAACTCCCGAAGTGCCAGCGGATTCGGCTCGTGTCCCGGTACTTCGGGTCCGGGGGTTGCAGAAGCGATTCGGGCGTCTCGACGTGCTTCGGGGCATCGACCTCGATCTGCGCAGGGGCGAGATCCTGGCTCTGGTCGGTGAGAATGGGGCCGGCAAGTCGACGGTCGTGCGGTGCCTGGCCCGCACCGATTCGATAGACGCCGGCAGCGTCGAGCTCGGGGGCCGTCCCCTGGCTGCCGACCCGATCGGCGCCCGCGATCAGGGACTCGCCGTCGTTTGGCAGGACCTGGTGCTGTGCGACAACCTGAGTGTCGTCGCCAACTTGTTCCTGGGTGACGAGCGGGTGGACCGATTCCTACTCAGTGACGTAGCCATGTTGAAGATGGCCTCGGCGTTGTTCCGCAGGTTGAACCTTCCGGCCACCGATCTCCACCGACCCGTCGGACTCCTCTCGGGCGGGCAGCGCCAGCTGGTCGCCATTGCGTGCGCAGTCCGGCTCAATCCTACGGTTCTCGCCCTCGACGAGCCCACGGCGTCGCTCGGCGTCAACGAAACCGCGGTCGTGGACCGGCTGCTGGCCAAGCTGCGCGACGCCGGCACCGCCATTCTGCTGGTATCGCACCGGCTGGAGCAGGTGTTCGCGTTGGCGGACCGCATTGCGATCCTGCGTGATGGCCGGATTGGGGCCGTGGTATCGCCGCTCGAGGTCCACCCCGACGACGTGGTCGCCATGATCTCAGGGATCACCACCGAGTCGACGGCTCGGCGCCAGCTGCAGCGTCTGCGCAGCTTGGTGGAGCAGCTGGGCGACGTCGACCCAGGGGCCAGCCTGCCGCTAATCGTGTCAGCGATGGTCGAAGCCCTGGCGGTGGAACAGCTCTGTGTTCACCTGCTGGACCAGGGCGACGATGTGCTCACCCGCCGTGGCTCCAGCCGTCTCGGGGCGCCGGTCGACGCACCCGAGGCACCCGGGTTGGTAGCGACACCCGGGGCGTCCGAGGGAGCAGCGACACCCGGAGCGGCAGCCGCACCCGAAGAGGCAGCGGCGCCCGGCTGGGCAGCGACAGCCGGAGCGGCAGCCGCACCCGGGGGGGCAGCGGCGCCCGGCTGGGCAGCCGCACCCGAAGAGGCAGCGGCGCTCGAGGAGGCGGGGGGGCGTCTCTCGCACAACGGGGGACGGGTCCGGCTTCGGCGTTCGGCGGCGATGGGGCTGTCGCCCGCGCTGATGCAAGCGGTCGAATCGCTGCCCGTTGCCGCCGACGGTGGGCCTCCGGGGCTGGCCGCGGCGACAGGGACCGCGGTCGTGGTCGAGGACATGCGCAGCGACCCGCTGTGTGCCCGCTTCCGGTCGGGCGAACCGAGCGAGCCCCGTAGTTCCTGGTCGGTGCCCATCGTCGGTGCGGACGGCGTACTCGGAACGATCACCGTCTTCGCCGATACGGTCGGCCGGCCGAGGCCCGATCAGCTGGAGCTGGTGGGTCTCTATGCCAGCCATGCCGCGGCCGCCATCGAGCGCGAGCGTCTTCTCGCCGATGCCACCCGTCGCAACCTGATCCTCGAAACGCTGCGGGACGTTCTCGACCGCCTCGCCGGACCGCAGCCGACCGAAGGCGGATTGGCGCTGGCATTGCTCGCCCTCTGCCGAGGGCTTGGTGCCGACGCCATCGCCCTGCACCCTCCCGTTGGGCAGGCGTCCCACCTGGCCCCCACCGCACTCGGACAGGCTGCCGCGGCCCGCTCGGCGGACCAGCAGGGCCGGGCTGCGGCGCTCGTGCTTGCGACCAGCCGGCTCAATCGCGCTCGGCCGATCGGCTCCGACGTGATTGCGGTACCGATCGCGGCGCCAGGCGGCCGTACGGTCGTCACGGTCTGGTGGGCCGACAGCAGTCGGCTGTCGGACGAGGCCCTCGACTTGCTCGACGACGCCGCACGATCGCTGCGCCTGGCGTTGGAACGAGAGGCGCTCGAACGGGCCCATGCCGAGGCAGAGTCCTTGCGTCGATCGCAGCAGATGCAGCGCGATTTCCTTTCCCGGCTGAACCATGAGCTGCGAACCCCGCTGACCGCCATCCAGGGCTATGCCTCGACGCTGCGTCAGCAGGATGTCAGCTGGGACGTCTCGTCGCAGGAACGGTTTCTCGACTCGATCGCGTCGGAGTCGGCCCGGATGGGGCGCCTGGTCGGCGACTTGCTCGACTTCAGTGCGATCGACTCGGGGACGCTGCGGCTGGTTCCGGATTGGTGTGACTTGGGCCTGGTGCTGCAGGCGGCGTGCCGCTGCGTGACCGAGGGCCCCGGTTCACCCATCGAACTTGTCGAGAGCTTTGCCCTCCCGCCCGTCTGGGCTGACCATGACCGCCTCGAGCAGGTGTTCGTGAACCTGGTCGACAACGCCCTGCGGCACGGTTCGGGCCTCACCAAGGTGCGGGTGAGCGCTCAGGTCAGCGCCGGCGGCGACCGGGTCACGGTGCGGGTCATGGACGACGGGCCCGGCATACCCCAGGACCTGGCGGAGCGGGTCTTCCTGCCTCACGAGCGCGGCGTGACATCGGCGCCCGGTGCGGGCCTGGGGCTGGCGATCGCCCGAGGCATCGTCGATGCCCACGGCGGCACGATCACCTTGGAGCCCGTCGCCGGGGGGACGAGCGTCGCCGTCATCTTGCCCGTCGAACCCGTCGAACCCGTCGAACCCGTCGAACCCGTCGAGTCCCTGCAGGCCGCCGAGCCCGCCGAGCCCGTGCAGCCCGGCGAGTTCACCGAGTCCGTGCTGACCGATATCGCCACCGTCTCGGGAGCAGGCGCGGCTGCGGCGGCGCCGCAGCCTGCGCTCGGCTAACGCTCGATGGCGCCGGACTCGACGCTCGTCCTGGTGGTGGAGGACGACCGAAACATCATCGATCTCGTCCGGTCCAACCTCCTGGTGCGGGGGTTCAACGTGATCGTCTCTCGCAGCGGTGACGACGTGCTCGACCTTGTCCGGCACAGCCATCCGGCGGTCGTCCTGCTCGATCTCATGCTCCCCGGGATCGATGGTTTCGACCTGTGCCGCGATCTACGTGCGGGGTCGTCGGTCGGGATCATCGTCGTGTCGGCCCGGCGAGGTGAGCAGGACAAGGTGCGCGCCCTCAACCTGGGGGCCGACGACTACCTCACGAAACCCTTCGGCGTCGACGAGCTCCTGGCTCGCATCACCGCTCTCCTGCGCCGCAGCCGGGTCAACGCCGCGCCCGCGGCCGCAGTCCACGGACCGCTGCGATTCGGCAACGTCACCATCGATCTCGACGCCCAACTCGTCACCAAGCGCGGCGAGGCGGTCCATCTGACTCCGACGGAGTTTGCGCTCCTCCGCGAGCTGGCCCTCGCCCCGGGCAAGCTGCTCAGCCACGCTGTGCTGCTGCGCAACGTGTGGGGACCGGGGTACGAGACCGAAACGGAGTACACCCGCGTCTACGTCCGGCGGCTGCGGGCCAAGCTCGAGGACCCGGACGGTCCGCCGTTGATCGTCACCGAGCCCCGAGCGGGCTATCGGATGCCCGGGACGGCCGATCGGAGCGACTGAACCGAGGCCCGACTCCCGCAGCCCCGCGGCCGGGATTGGAGAACTCGACTAGCGCCCGACGCGTCCCCGGCGGGCCAGCGAGTCGATGGTCACCGCCGCCAGGAGCACCATGGCCGTGACGACATACTGGGCCGCGGCGCTGTAGCCCTGCAGCCCCATCCCGTTGTCGATGGCGGCGATGACGAGTCCGCCCAGCACGGCGTGCATGGCCTTGCCCCGTCCCCCGAAGAGGCTGGTCCCGCCGATAACGGCGGCAGCCACGGCGTAGAGCACCAACCGGCCTCCGTCGACCGCGGTGGACACCGACCGCAGGCGCGAGGCGTAGATGATGCCCGCGATCCCGGCCGTGAACGACGCCAGCATGAAGGCGGTGGTCCGGATCAGGGCCAAGTTGACACCGGCCCGGCGGGCAGCCTCGGCGTTGCCGCCAATGGCGTACATGTAGCGCCCGAACTTGGTCCGTCCGAGCAGCATGGTCCACATGGCCAGCACGCCGAGCACGATCAGCACCACCCACGGCAAGCCCCGGATGACCACGAAACCCCGGCCCCGGTTGGTGTTGGCGATGAGCACCACGATGATCCCCGCCACGAGGGCGCCGGCGATCTTGAGCATGGTCAGGCTGGCCGGGGGTGCGACGAGACCGCTCGCACGACGTCTCGATTCTCGCAGCCAGGTCCGCAACCCGAACGCGGCCACGATGAGCAGCATCACGATCCAGCTGGCGGTCGCGGTGAGGTTGCCGCTGGCCAAGTCGTTGATGACGTTGTTGTTGATGGGCAGCGAGCCGCCCTTGCCCAATATCAGTAGCATCACGCCCTGCCAACCCAGCAATCCGGCCAGGGTGACGACGAACGACGGCAACCCGATCTTGGTAATGATGAGGCCGTGAATAGCGCCGATCACGGCGCAGGCCACCAAGCCCGCGATGATGGCCGCCCACCACGGCCAGCCGTTGGACTGCTTGACCAACTCGGCGGTGACCACGCCGCCGATACCACTGACGAATCCGATGGACAGGTCGATCTCACCGAGCAACAGGGCGTAGACCTCACCCATGGCGAGCAGCATGTAGACCGCGCCTTGGACGATGAGGTTGATCAGGTTGCCGGCGGTCAAGAAATGCGAGTTGAGCGACTGGAAGAGGATGGAGATCAGCAGCAGGCCGCCCACGACGGGCAGCACGCCGCTGTCGCCACCTTTGACCCGAGCCACCGTCGCCCGGAGGTAGTCACGCAGGGAAGTGGCAATCAACTCGGGAGCCATGGCCATATCGGCGGCGGCGGAGGAGACCGGCGTCTGGTCGTCAGCCCGCTCGGTGGGTTCTTTGATGTCGGTCATCTCAGGCCTCGCCTGTTTGGGGTTCGTGTGCGGGCCGCATCCGGCTCGACACTCCGGTGGTCATGAGATCGACGACGATCTGGCGGTCCATGTCGGCCGACGGGCGCACCGCCACCATCCGTCCGAGGCGTAGCACGGCGATGCGATCAGCGACCTGGAACACGTCGTTCATGTTGTGCGACACGAGGAGCACGGCGAGACCGCGATCCGCCAGGCGCCGGACCAGGTCAAGCACCATCGTGGTCTGTGCCACGCCGAGCGCTGCGGTCGGTTCGTCCATGATGACCAGCTTGGAGTTCCACAGGACGGCCTTGGCAATGGCCACGGACTGCCGCTGCCCTCCCGACAGCGAGGCCACCGGCTGGCGGATGGATCGGACGGTGGTGACCGCCAGGCTCTTCAGCGTGGCGCCGGCCGACTTCTCCATGTCCTCTTCTTCGAGCAGGAGGCGACTCACACGCTCTCGGCCGAGAAACATGTTCTGGACGATGTCGAGGTTGTCGCACAACGCCAGATCCTGATGGACGGTTTCAATGCCGAGTGCCGACGCGTCGCGAGGTGTACGGATGTGGACCGGCTGGCCCATCCAGAGAACCTGGCCGGCTTCGGGCGTGTGAATCCCGGCGATGCACTTGATGAGCACGGACTTGCCGGCGCCGTTGTCGCCCGCCAGGGCCGTCACCGCGCCCGCCGGTATGTCGAGATCCACCTCGGTCAGCGCCTGTACTGCTCCGAAGTGCTTGTTGATCCCTCGCAGGCTCAGCAACGGCTCGCCCGCCTCCGCCGGCGGGCCGCCTTCAGGCCGCTTGGCCGGTTCGGACTTCGCCGGTACAACGTCGATGGTCACGGTGCTTCCCTTCCCGCCGTGGCGGCGCTCCACGCGTGTCAATCATCCCATCTTGCGTCCGCGACAGCCGGGCCACAACGCCCCCTTGATGTGGCCCGGCTGCCGCGAGTTTGGTGGTGCTAGCTGATGCCGTTGGCGGTGCAGGCGCTGGCTACTGCCGCCACGCACAGGTCGGATGCCTTCACGGCGCCGTCCTTGATGACCGTGGACTGCAGGTTCTGAGCGGTCACCCATTGCGGCGTAAGGAGCACTGACGAGACGTCGGTGCTGCCATCTTTCGTCGTGCCATTGGCCAGGCCGCTCGGCGGCGTCTTACCCGCCCGCAGGTACAGCGCCACCGCAGCCGCACCCTGGGCCTCCAGGTAGATCGGCTTGTACACCGTGCCGCACTGAAAGCCCTTCAAGATGTTCTGAAGGCCCGACAGCGAGGCGTCCTGGCCGGTGGTCGGGAACTTCTTGGCCGGGATGCTGTTCTTCTGCAAGGCCGCGATCACGGCATTGGCGTTGTCGTCGTTCGGGGTGACGACCGCGTTGATGTTCGGATGGGCCGAGAACTGCTGCTCGAATGTGGTCTGGGCAACCGACGGGGTCCAGGTGCCGGCGGGCTCGCCAACCTTGACATAGCTGCCGTCGTCGAACTTGGACTTGAGAACCCCGTTGTAGCCCTGGGCGAACAAAAGGGCGTTGTTGTCAGTGGGGTCGCCGTCCATGACCAAGATGTTGGGCTTGGTCACATTCCACGCAGCAATACAGTCGATCTCGCCTTGGCCGATCAGCTGGCCCACCTTCACGTTGTCAAAGCTGACGTAGGTGCGGCCCGACACCCCACCTTTGACCAAGCGGTCGTAGTCGACCACCTTGACGCCTTTGGAGTTGGCGTTGGCCTCGATGGCCGCGCCGCTCCCCGAATCGATCGGGTCGATCAGGAGTACCGTCGCTCCCTGGGTGATGTCTGCTTCCGCCTGCGTCTGCATCGTGGCGGCGCTGTTTTGGGCGTTGTCGATCTTGATATCGCTGGTCGACAACCCGGCCGCCTGGAATGCCTTCATCAGATACGGCCGGTCGAAGGTTTCGTACCGAGCCGAGGTCGTGGTGTCCGGCAGCAACACGCCGATGAGGCCCTTGCCTGCCGACGCCACCGACTTCAGCTGCGCCATGGCCGAGAAGTCAGCGGTAAAAGACGACGCCGAGATCGCGGCCGCCGTCGTGGTCGAGGTCCCGCTTGCTGCGGTGGTCGCAGTCGTGTTGGTGGTCGACTTGCTGCTGCAGCCCACCATCCCGATGACCGTTGTGGCCGCGACGGCTACCAGAGCCGCTCGTGGTAACGAATGGTGCATGCTTTCGCTCCCCTGATCATTTGGCTGTAAGACAGCGGGAAGGCTAACGAAACAGGCATCAACGAGGCATAGAAGTAACGTG